>CADBTO010000069.1 GCA_902797565.1 uncultured Lachnospiraceae bacterium | reverse complement strand
TCTTTGTCAAGCCTCATTCTGGTTGCATCGCGCCTGCTGCCATGCCGGATTAAGGTGGCGCGGCGGCGTATGCCGAACCCTTCCGGACACAGCCCGTGCGATAAAAAAATGTCCCCGGAGCCAAAAGGCCCCGGGGACATCGATTTTCCGAATTGATATGGTTTTTCTTTTTTCTTTTTTGCACCCAGTCCTGCCGAGCAGCGGATTTATGAAGCCATGATGCTCCCCGCACCGCGTAATAGATCCCCCGCTTGTACCGGGTTTTGACGTCCCTCTCCGGCTTCCGCATCTTGATTTTCCCTCCCAATAGACGTACAATAAAGGAACAGGGATGGATTGCATAATACGGATGAAGGGGGCCTCTATGGCAAGGAAACGAAAATCAAAGAAAAAACGGGCAGGGGCGCCAGGCACGCGGCCCCTGCACAATTCCAAGGCAAGGGACAGCACTGCGAAGCTCGTGCTCGGGGACAGCTACCTCTGCGCACAGTTCCTCCGGGACTATGTGGGGCTGGACATCTGCAGGAACGTGCAGCCGGATGATATCGAGGACGTATCCGAACGCTTCCTCCCGATGTTCGTGGACGAGCGGGAAGCGGATCTCGTCAAGGTCATCCGGATCCCGGACAAAACAGCGACAGTGTACGACAATGCGGACAAGGCAAAGGAGCCTGGCAGCAGCGGCAGGGATGGCAGCGCACAAGCGGACGCCAGCAGCAGGGAAGCTGCTCCACCAGGCCAGGCGACCGCATACGGCTTCTGCTACATCCTCCTGGTCGAGCACAAGTCACAGAACTACAACGACATCTTTCTCCAACTCCTGCGTTACATCGTGGAGATCTGGACGGTATACCGGAAGGACGCCATCAAAAACGGATGGGATCCGGGCAGCACGGATTTCCGCTACCCGCCGGTCCTGCCGCTGGTGTATTATGACGGACGGGAAGATTGGTCTGCACCGCGGGAACTGCCCGAGCGCGTCTTCCTTGGAGAAGCCTTCCGCGAGTTCCTCCCGCAGTTCTCCTACCTACTGGTGGACCTCCGACGCAAGCATCCGGCAGAATTCTACCAGCACGCGGACGAGGTTTCCTTCATCATGCTGCTGGAGCGGCTGCGCTCGCTGGAGGAGTTCGCCAGCATCTGCCCGGGCATCCCCAAGGAGATGTGGGAGCAGCTGGAGATGTCCCCGGAGCATGTCTTAGATATCATCACGCAGGTCACGGCGCTGCTGCTGCGGGGGCTGGAATTCCCGGAAACTGCTGTACGAAATGTGGAAGAGAAAATCAAGGAAAGGAAGGTATACCGAATGTTCGAAGATTTTGAAAAGCCAAAAGTCGGGCTGTGGGATATGATTCAAGGATATGATATACTGCTCAAGGAGAAGGAGGACTGGCAGAAGGAACGCTCCGGGTTGCTGCAGGAACGGGCTGGATGGCAGCAGGAACGCTCCGGGTTGCTGCAGCGCGAATCTCAGCTGCAGCAGGAGATTGCAGAACTCAAAGCGCAGCTGCAGATGGCATAGGCCGACCGGCGGCTCGGCGAACAAAAACCCGCCGTGGTCAACGAACCACGGCGGGACAAAGTAAATACATAAACGTTCTCTTCTACAAAGCTCCATCTCTGCCGCTCCAGGAACATTCCTGCTCCCCCAGCACCCGCATCGCATTTCCAGAAAATATATCCTCTTTTTCCTTTTCTGATATATCCAGTCCCTCGATAAATGCAATCCCTTCTTCCGGGGATGACCATGGGCTGTCTGTGGCAAATAGAATCCTCTTTGAACCGAACGCCGTATAGATGTTCATAAATCGTGCTTGATCCAGCATCTCCAGCGTTTCCGCATCAATGCCCCGTTTTTTGTCCTTCCAGAAGGCGTCCAGCGGGTCATCCGCCCGCTCATGCAGGATTCCAATAGAAAATGCAGTATCCAGAAAGCAGGACGTATCCGCCAGATATTCCGGCACCGTGTCCCACATCCCCCAGCCACCCATATGCGCCAGGATAAACGGGAAATCACCAACTGTATCAATGACTTCCCGCGCCATGGCAGGATTACAGTAATCAAGCGCCGGATAGCCAATGTCATAACCCGCATGCGTGAGCACGAACAGCCCCAGTTCCGCAGCCCGGTCAATAATATTCAAAAAGCGTTTATCATTCAGCGGAACCCCCTGGTATACCGGGTGGATCTTTATGCCCTTCAGCCCCAATTCTTTCACACGGGCAAGTTCCGCGCGGTAATCCGCGAAATCCGGATGGATGCAGCCAATCGAAAACAGGCAGGGGCTCGCCTCAGCCCAGTTTTCGTTCAACTGTGCCGAGGCATCATTGATATGAATCACCTGCTTGGCCGCCGTTGCAACCGGAAGCACCACGGACAGGCTGATCCCGGAACGCCGCATGCTTGCAGCCAGCCCTTCCTCCGTACCGTCCGAAAACGGCAGGACGCCCGCATCGTGACTCAGCTTTTCCACAGCCCGATCCGCAATTTTCACCGGAAACGTGTGCGTATGGAAATCGATGATTTTTCTGTTATTGTTTCCCAAACTCCTACTCCTCCTCTCCCAGCGCCTGGCTCTGATGCACGCGCACCATCCGGTCATAGCAGGCAAAGCAGGAATCCACATGCGCAGCTTCCGGCGCAGGCGTCACCAGGGACACCACCGGTACGATCACCAGCCCCGCAAGCATGCAGAACGCGCCGCAGTTGATCGGGGACTGCAGGAGTGCGGGGAAGGAAGGACGGATAAAGATATTCGCCACCATCACCACACATGAAAACACAAAGTTTACCAGGCAGGCGATCTTCGTTGTCCGCTTCCAGTACAGCCCATAAAGAAACGGCGCCAGGAACGCACCGGCAAGCGCCCCCCAGGACACACCCATGAGCTGCGCGATAAAGGTCACGTTGGAACGGTACTGGATCAGTGCCAGAATGACCGATACAACAATAAAGAAAACGATCAGGATCCGCATCACCAGCACCTGCTTTTTTTCTTCCATTTTCTTTATAATATTATCCTTCAACAAATCCAATGTCAAGGTTGAACTGGATGCCAGAACCAGAGAAGACAGCGTGGACATCGACGCAGAGAGCACCAGGATCACAACGATTGCGATCAGGATATCCGGCAGGCCGGACAGCATTGCGGGAATAATCGAATCATATCCATCCGCTTCAATATTCACCTTGTCTGAAAACAGACGTCCGAATCCGCCCAGGAAATAGCAGCCGCCTGCCACCAGGAACGCAAAAAATGTAGATATAATGGTTCCGGTCTCCACCGCTTTTTCACTCTTGATTGCATAGAATTTCTGTACCATCTGCGGAAGGCCCCAGGTCCCTAGTGAGGTAAGGATGACCACACCCAACAGGTTCAAAGGATCCGGTCCAAAAAATGAATTGAAAATCCCCGGCGTAGCTGAAACAGACTCATCCGAAACCATTGCAAGCCCTTCGAGCGCCGCCAAAAAACCGCCCTTGCTCCCAAGCACTGCACCGATCACGGCGATAATACCAAAGATCATAACCAGCCCCTGGATGAAATCATTGATCGCTGTCGCCATATAGCCGCCTGCAATGACATAGATCCCGGTCAGTACCGCCATCACAATCACGCAGACCGAATAATCAATCGAAAACGCCATACCGAACAGCCGCGACAACCCGTTATACAGCGATGCCGTATAGGGGATCAGGAACACGAACGTGATGACCGACGCCGCAATCTTCATCGCCTTGGAATCAAAGCGCTTCCCCAGGAACTCCGGCATCGTGGCAGAATCCAGATGCTGCGTCATAATCCTGGTACGCCGTCCCAGGATCACCCAGGCAAGCAGGGAACCGATCAGTGCATTCCCGATTCCCGCCCAGGTCGCAGCAATGCCGTATTTCCAGCCGAACTGTCCGGCATAACCCACGAACACCACCGCCGAAAAATAACTCGTTCCATAGGCAAACGCGGTCAGCCACGGCCCCACGGAACGCCCGCCCAGCACGAAGCCGTTCACATCTGTCGCCTGGCGGCGGCAATACAGCCCCACGCCAATCATGACGCCAAAAAACAAAATCAACAACAATACCTTAATAAACATACGTTACTCCTTTTCTTCTCCACTCCATTCCTAATGAAGGTCGAAACGCCCTGCCCGGCCCCGGTACATTGCATCTCCGTACTACTACGCCAATCCAAAATGCCGTTCCAACCCGTCACAAGCAACCCACGCATTATAAACAATCTGCTTTTTTCTTGCAAGCACTTGATTTTCTATTTTTTCTTCATTAAAATGGATATGTTATGCAAAGACATCGCACGGAAAATCGAAAAATAAGAAAAATAAGGAGATTGTAAACAACGATGAATGAGAACAACAATGACCGGCGAGACTATGGAGGCCCGCCGAACAACCGGGATCCCAGACGGCAGCCCATCCTGATGTTCATCCTGCTCTCCCTTGCGGCAGTATTGATCACCAGCGTGATCTACACCGGATTCGGCCGGAACGCCAGCCGGAAGATCAGCTATACCCAGTTTTACAAACTGGTGCAGCAGGGCGATGTTTCGGAAGTTGTCTTTGACGGCAACCGCATCAACATCAAACTAAACGAAAATGCGGATTTTTCTGCAAATGCGGAGGACAAACAGCTTCAGGACGCGTATTACCAAAGTACCGGACAGCAGCTCGAAGTAACCTATTACACAGGTTATATCGCGGATGAAGACCTGGTTCCCCTGCTGAAAGAAAAAGACGTTGAGATCAACCGCGGAAATTCCGATTCCACCCAGGCGATCATCTATAATATTGCCACGATCGTCCTGCCGCTTGTCATCATCGTTGGCGTTTTCATCGCGATGATGCGCCATATGGGCGGCAGCGGCGGCATCTTCGGTGTCGGGAAAAGCAACGCAAAGGTCTATGTGGAAAAGAAAACCGGCGTGACATTCAAAGACGTTGCCGGACAGGACGAAGCGAAGGAATCCCTGCAGGAAGTCGTTGATTTCCTGCACAATCCGGGCAAATATACCGCGATCGGCGCAAAACTGCCCAAAGGGGCACTGCTCGTGGGCCCGCCCGGTACAGGGAAGACCCTGCTGGCAAAAGCGGTTGCCGGTGAGGCCGGTGTGCCGTTCTTTTCCCTTGCCGGCTCGGACTTCGTGGAGATGTTCGTTGGCGTGGGGGCTTCGCGTGTCCGTGACCTCTTCCGTGAAGCACAGCACCAGGCTCCCTGCATCATTTTCATCGACGAAATCGATGCGATCGGAAAAAGCCGTGATTCTCGCTACGGCGGCGGCAACGATGAGCGGGAACAGACCCTGAACCAGCTGCTTGCAGAAATGGACGGATTCGATACATCCAAAGGGCTCCTGATCCTGGCTGCAACGAACCGGCCGGAAGTGCTGGACAAAGCGCTGCTCCGACCGGGGCGTTTTGACCGCCGGATCATTGTGGACCGGCCGGATCAGAAAGGACGGCTGGAAACGCTGAAGGTCCATGCCAAAGACGTTGCGATGGACGAATCCGTGGATCT
This sequence comes from uncultured Lachnospiraceae bacterium, assembly GCA_902797565.1. GTDB lineage: Bacteria > Bacillota > Clostridia > Lachnospirales > Lachnospiraceae > Weimeria. The sequence continues at coordinate 11,563 of CADBTO010000069.1, read as the reverse complement.
GGAGGCGATGTCCCTCGCAAGCGCCGGACTGGTCGGCTCAGACCTCGCCAATATCATCAACGAGGCTGCCATCACTGCGGTCAAGCACGGCAGAAAATTCGTGAACCAGTCAGACCTCTTCGAGGCTTTCGAACTTGTCGCAGTGGGCGGCAAGGAAAAGAAAGACCGTCCGATGAGCGAGAAGGAACGGCGGATTGTTTCTTATCATGAAGTGGGACATGCGCTGGTTTCTGCGTTACAGAAGCATACAGAACCAGTACAGAAGATCACGATCGTGCCCCGCACTATGGGTGCACTGGGATACACCCTTCAGACTCCGAAAGAGGAAAAATTCCTGGAGACCAAGGAAGAGCTGATTGCCGAGATCACCACCTTTATGGCAGGCCGCGCGGCGGAAGAACTGGTCTTCAACAAAGTTACAAGCGGTGCTTCAAACGATATCGAAAAAGCAACGTCAATCGCCCGGAATATGGTGACACGCTTCGGTATGTCCGACCGCTTTGGTATGATGGGACTCGCCACCGTGGAAAGCCAGTATCTGGAAGGACGTGCTTCACTGAACTGTGGCGATGCGACAGCAAGCCTGATCGATGAAGAAGTTCTGGCAATTATTACATCCTGTTACAATAACGCCATGACCCTATTGAAAGAACACCGGGACGCGCTCGACCGGATTTCCGACTTCCTGTTTGAGAAAGAAACAATCACCGGGAAAGAGTTTATGACCCTCTTTACAGAAGTCACAGGCATCGAACCGGAAGAAGACGAAGAGGCCGTTGAGCATGAAATGAAAAAAGATGCGGAACTGGCACGGCGCCGGAAGGAAAAAGCAGAAGCGGAAGCAAAAGCAAACCTGCTCTTCCACGCGCAGGATACCACGGGAAAACCCGTTCCGGACGACATGTTTGTGGAGGACGAACGCAGCTCCCTGGCTGCGGCAGAACTGCTCGAACCGTCCGGGCAGGCAGCAGCAGACGGCGGTGCGGCAGACGGCCCGCAAGGCACTGCTGCAGACGGCGGTGTGACGGATGACGGCCCAGCTGCCCCCCAGGACAGCCGTGCCATACTGCCCTCAGATGGCCATACAAAGGATTCCTGAATATGGATACACAGAGCAAAACACAGATGGGTGCATCTATGGATAAATCCGTGGATACACCCATAGATACTCAGACGGTCGGGAGCACAGCTCCCGGCCATCCTCTTTTTTCATTTATAATTGAAGATGAATTAAAGAAACTCCCGAATGCACCGGGAGTTTATATCATGCATGACAAACGGGACGAAATTATCTACATCGGAAAAGCACGCAGCCTTACGAAACGCGTACACCAATACTTTCAGGCAAGCCATGACGAGGGCATCAAGAAAAAGCAGATGGTGTCACACATCGCCCGTTTTGAATATATTGTCACCGATACGGAGCTCGAAGCGCTGGTCCTGGAAAACAACCTGATCAAAGAGCACCGGCCAAAATACAATACCATGCTCCGCGATGACAAAACCTATCCCTATATTAAAGTAACCGTGGCAGAGCCGTTTCCCAGAGTGCTCTTTGCCAGGCACGCAGACAAAGACCGGAGCCGTTATTTTGGCCCGTTCACCTCTGGCGGAGACGTGCGCGCAACCATCGACCTTGTGAACAAGCTTTTCTCCCTGCGCACCTGCTCCAGGCGGCTGCCGGAAAAAATCGGAGCGGAGCGTCCGTGCCTGAATTACCATATACACCAGTGCGCTGGTGCATGCACCGGAGAGATCAGCCAGGAGGCATACCGGGAGAATGTGGAAAAAGCCCTCAGCTTCCTGGGCGGGAATGTGGGCCCCGTTATCGCAGATCTGACAGATAAAATGCAGGCCGCCGCCGAAGCCCTGGATTTTGAAAAAGCGGCCACATACCGGGATCTGATCGACAGCACGCGTGCCTGCATCGAAAAACAGAAAATCACAGACACCGATGGCGAGGACAAAGACATCGTGGCGATTGCCACCTCCGGCGAAGAGGCCGTTGCGCAGGTTTTCTTCATCCGGGGCGGACGGATGATCGGCCGGGACCACTTCCATCTGTCCATCCGGCTGGAAGACGAAAAAGCAGACCTGATCGCCTCTTTTTTACAGCAATTCTATTCCGGCACGCCCTTCATCCCACGGGAAATCTATGTGGAAGAAACACTCCCCCAGCAGGATATCCTGGCACAGTACCTTTCCGCAAAGAAAAAAAGCCGGGTACGGATTGTTGCTCCCAAACGCGGGAAAAAAGAAAAACTCATCCTGCTCGCCGCAAAGAACGCGGCGCTTGTCCTGTCTCAGGATACCGAGCGGATCCGTCGCGAAGAAGGACGTACCCTGGGGGCTATGAAGGAGATCGCGCAGCTCCTGGGGCTTCCCGGCATCTCGCGGCTGGAAGCATACGATATTTCCAATACCAGCGGCTTTGAGTCCGTTGGCTCTATGGTGGTATTTGATAAAGGCCGCCCGCTGCGGAGCGATTATCGGAAATTCAAATTAAAAACCATCGAAGGGCCCAATGATTATGGTTCGATGCGGGAGGTGCTGACCCGCCGGTTCTCCCATGGGCTGGAAGAACGCGCGCAGCTTGCCGAAAAAGGACTGGATGATCGCACGGGCAGCTTCACCCGTTTCCCGGACGTTATTATGATGGACGGCGGACGGGGCCAGGTAAACATCGCGCTGGAAGTGCTCGCGGAGCTGGGGCTTTCCATTCCGGTCTGCGGCATGGTCAAGGATGACCACCACCGGACCAGGGGACTGTATTACCAGAATGTGGAACTCCCGATCGACAAGGGCAGCGAGGGCTTCAAACTGATCACGCGGCTCCAGGACGAAGCACACCGTTTCGCTATAGAGTTCCACAAAAGCCTCCGCGGGAAGGCGCAGGTCCATTCTTTCCTGGACGACATCCCCGGCATCGGAAGCACGCGCCGCAAAGCGCTGATGAAGCATTTCGTTGGGGCAGACGCCATTAAAGCGGCATCCGTGGAAGAACTCGCCAGCGTCCCTTCGATGAATATCCGGGCGGCACAGCAGGTCTATGATTTTCTGCATCCCTGACTTAATCGTAATCATTCACAAAAAACCACGCAGAGTTTGCGTGGTTTTCGCATTTTTTTATATATCAAATTCCAGCAGAATTCAGTAAAATGATAGCAGTGAAATTTGCGGTTTTTAGGGAACGGACATCGTTCCCGATACACACAATTACAGGAATCGAGAGGAGCCGAATGTCAGAAAAAAAGATCGATGGGGCAAACATCTCCGTCATTGCGGAAAGGCTGGGGCTGAAGAACTGCACCCCACTGCTGAATCTGGAAGAATCCGTTGTCTATGTTCCCGATATCAACCGTCCGGCTTTACAGCTGGAAGGGTTCTATGAGCATTTCGACGAGAAACGCATCGAACTCATCGGTATGGTTGAATACGCGTATCTCCACAGTAAAAAAACGAAACAGGAGCGTGCAGCGATCTATGAAAAACTCCTGTCCTTCCAGATTCCCGCTGTCATCATCTGCCGGAATCTGGAACCGGAGGAGCAATTTATTGCTGCGGCAACGAAGGCAGGCACGCCGATTCTTCAAACCGGACGGGCCACCTCGGAATTTATGGCGGAACTGATCTCCATCCTGACCTTCGAACTAGCACCAACCACCACAATCCATGGTGTCCTGGTGGATGTTTATGGTGAGGGCCTGCTGATCACCGGGGAAAGCGGGATCGGAAAAAGCGAAGCGGCGCTCGAACTGGTGCGCCGCGGACATCGTCTGGTAGCGGACGATGTTGTTGAAATCCGAAAAATTGGAAAAGACCGGCTTCTCGGCACCGCTTCCGCGGTCACAAGGCACCTCATCGAACTGCGCGGAATCGGAATCATTGATGTGAAGAGCCTGTTCGGCGTGGAATGCGTGAAGGACAACCAGACCATTGATTTTGTCATCAAACTGGAAGACTGGAAACGCGAAACGGAATATGACCGGATGGGGCTCGTTGATGAATTTATGGAAATTCTGGGCACCAATGTGGTCTGCCATTCCCTGCCAATCCGTCCCGGACGGAACCTTGCGGTGATCTGCGAGACTGCCGCCGTCAACCACAGGCAGAAGAAGATGGGCTACAATGCCGCCGAAGAGCTGACCCGCCGTGTCATGGACAACATCAACAAGGCTTCGCGCCATTAAAATTTATGCGGGCTGCATCCGGCAGCCTTTGTAATAAGAAAAAGCACACAAAGGAGTTCTCAAAAAACTCCAAATACTATTGAGCACACAAAGGAGTTCTACCATGGAATATAAGGGCAAAAACGCTTGGGAAAAATACCCCCAGGGTGAAAAACGTGAAAAAGTCTTTGAGTTTGCAGAAGGATACAAAAGCTTCCTTTCTTCCTGCAAGACCGAACGCGAGTGCACATCCTATTTTATCAAAGAAGCAAAGAAAGCAGGTTTCCGCGATCTGGCTGAAATCGCAAAAAATGGCGAAACGCTTTCCGCCGGAGACAAAGTCTATGTATCAAATATGGGAAAAGCAATTACCCTCTTTGTCATCGGGAAACGTCCGCTTGAAGAAGGCATGAATATCCTGGGCGCACATATTGATTCCCCCCGAATGGATCTGAAACAAGTACCTCTGTATGAGGACACTGAAATGGCATTACTGGACACCCATTATTATGGCGGAATTAAAAAATATCAATGGGTGACGCTTCCGCTTGCACTCCACGGCGTGATCGTCAAAAAAGACGGGACGGTTGTGAACGTGGCAGTTGGCGAGGGTATGGACGACCCAGTGTTCTGTGTCAGCGACCTGCTGATCCACCTTTCTTCCAAACAGATGGAAAAAGTGGGGAACAAGATCGTGGAAGGGGAAGATCTGAATGTACTGATCGGCAGCATTCCGCTCGAAGAAGTGGAGCTGGGAGAAGACGCATCCGAAGAAGAAAAGGAAAAACAGAAGTCCCGGGTCAAAGCAAATATCCTGGAAATCCTGAAAGAAAAATATGATGTGGACGAGGCGGATTTCCTTTCCGCAGAAATCGAAGTTGTACCGGCAGGTCCTGCACGGACACTGGGATTCGACCGCAGCTGCATCATTGGCTACGGCCACGACGACCGTGTCTGCGCGTATCCTTCATTCTGGGCAACCCTGGACGCTGGCAGCTGCGAGCGCACCACGGCATGCCTGCTGGTAGACAAAGAAGAGATCGGCAGTGTCGGCGCAACCGGTATGGAATCCCGGTTCTTTGAAAATATGGTTGCCGAAGTACTGAATGCGTGTGGCTGCTATAGTGAACTGGCGCTGCGGCGTGCTATGATGAACAGCCGCGCCCTCTCATCCGATGTTTCTGCAGCCTTTGACCCGAATTACCCTTCGGTGATGGAAAAGAAGAATGCGGCATTCTTCGCACATGGACTGGTCTTCAACAAATACACGGGTTCCCGCGGAAAGTCCGGTTCCAACGACGCGTCTGCAGAATATATGGCAAGCATCCGGAAGATTTTCGATGACGAGGATATCTCGTTCCAGACTGCGGAACTTGGAAAAGTGGACGAGGGCGGCGGCGGAACCATCGCATATATCCTGGGCAATTACGGCATGAACGTGATCGACAGCGGGGTTGCTGTGCTGAATATGCATGCGCCCTGGGAGATTGCTTCCAAAGTGGATATCTATGAAGCATACCGGGGTTATATTGCATTCGTACAGAAAGCAGGGCTGTAAAGATGCCAGGCCAGACACTCAGCGAGAGCCAAAAAAAGGCACTTTCTGCCCTGGTCAAAGAACCCCGCGGGGTTCTGTTCCATGAACCCATGTCCCGCCATACGACGCTTGGCGCGGGCGGACGGGCGGAGGTACTGGTTCTTCCTACTGCCGAAGAGTTGCCGGACGTCCTGGCATTTTGCCAGGACAGCGGCGTTCCGCGCACGATTCTGGGAAACGGCAGCAATGTCCTGGTCTCTGACAAAGGGCTGCCCGGCATCTGCGTCATCATCGGCCGCAGCTGCGGCGGGTTCCGGATCGAAGGCTCCCTCATCCATGCAGAAGCAGGCTGTTCCCTTGAGCGGCTCTCTCGCAGTGCTGCGGAAGCGGGGCTGACCGGCCTTGAATTTGCGGAAGGGATTCCTGGTACTCTGGGCGGTGCCATCTATATGAATGCGGGGGCCTATGGCGGACAGATCTCAGACGTACTGGAGAACGCGAAAGTGCTTGGCAGCGATGGAACGATGACGGATATGCCTGCCGAAAACATGGAGCTTTCCTACCGCTCCAGCCGTTTCCAGTGGAGCGGCGAGGCGATTCTGCGGACCCGTCTGAAACTCCGCCACGGTGCCCCCGGAGAAATCCGTGAAAAAATGGCCCTCTTTGCCGAAAAACGGCGTGCATCACAGCCGGTTGGTTCGCGGAGTGCGGGAAGCACCTTCAAACGGCCTGCTCCGAATGGTGACGAAACCGCTTCCGCCGAAAGCCGTTCCCCTGCATGGAAACTGATCCAGGATGCCGGGTTACGGGGATACCGGGTCGGCGATGCCGTGGTATCAGAAAAACACTGCGGCTTCCTCGTGAACGAAGGTCAGGCGAGCGCATCGGAACTGTACCAGCTGATGCAGGAAGTCATACAGAAAGTGTATGCCGCCTCTGGCGTAAAATTGCAACTTGAAGTCCAGCTTCTGGGAGAATTTTAGATCATGCGACTTCTCATCTTGACAGGCATGTCCGGTGCCGGAAAACACCAGGCATTCAAAGTCCTGGAGGACTTGCATTACCACTGCGTGGATAACCTGCCCGTCGCACTCCTCAAATCTTTTGTGGAACTAGCGGTCAGCGCGGAAAAAGAGATGCAGCGGGTTGCCGTAGGGATTGATATCCGAAGCGGTGCGTCCATCTCTTCTCTGGCAGATGTACTATCCGAACTGGAATCGGACGGGAAACCCGTCGATATCCTGTTCCTGGACGCTTCCGATGATGTGCTCCTCAAACGATACAAAGAGACAAGGCGAACACCGCCCCTGGCAAAGGGCGACCGGATTGAAGAAGGCATCCGGCGGGAACGGAAGCAGATGCAGTGGCTTCGGGAAAAAGCGGATCTTGTGATCGACACGTCCCATCTTCTGACCAAAGATCTGCGCGCAGAACTGGCGCGGCGCTTTACGGCAGACACTGCGGATTTCAAGTCCATCTACGTTACCGTGCTGTCATTCGGCTATAAATATGGAATTCCCGCAGATGGAGACCTGGTTTTTGATGTGCGTTTCCTGCCAAATCCCTATTATGTGGAACGGCTGCGCGCAAAAACCGGAAACGACCCGCTCATCCGGGAATATGTCTTCCAGGGCAGCGATGGTGATACATTTATCGAACGGCTGATGCCGTTGATTGATTTTTTGATCCCCCAATATATCAAAGAGGGCAAAAATTCACTGGTGATCTGCTTTGGCTGCACGGGCGGAAAACACCGTTCAGTAGCCATTGCCAACGAAATTTACGGACGGCTTTCCGCAAAACAGGAGTATGGTTTGAAAATTGAACACAGAGACATTGACAAAGACAGAAAACAAGGCAAGTAGTGCGGCGGATCTGTCCTTTTCCCGGCGTGTCCGTGCGGAACTCTCCAAGATTGTTCCCATAGACGATGACTGCCTGTCTTCCCAGCTTTCCGCGCTCAGCAGTTTCCGGATCGGGCACAGCGGACACATCCGCGGGAGTGCCGATACACTGAAAGCACAGTATGCGGGCCTTCCACACCACCGGGACATTTCCCTGTCCCATCTGACCGGTCCGCCTATGGATGAGGAAATGAAACGCGCGTATCTGCGCGGTGCATACCTGGCTGCCGGATCTATGAGCGATCCGGAAAAATCCTACCATCTGGAGATTGTCTGCCAGAGTGCCCGGACAGCAGAATGGGCCGCTCAGGCAATGGAAGCAGAAATGGCGCGTCCCAAAATTATGGAACGCAAAGGACGCTATGTTGCCTACATCAAGGAAGCCGATCAGATTGTGGAGACACTCGGACGGATGGGGGCTTCCAAAGCGGTCATAGCATTTGAAAATATTCGAATTATTAAAGATATGCGAAATTCCGTAAACCGGAAGGTGAACTGCGAAGCGGCAAACATCGAAAAGACCATCGATGCATCCCTGCGGCAGGTACGGGATATTGAAAAAATCCAGCGGACCATCGGGCTTGGCAAGCTGCCAAGGGGACTGCGGGAGGCTGCAGACCTGCGGCTTACCTATCCCCAACTGCCATTATCGGAGCTCTGCCAGCGCTGCTCCCCGCCTGTCGGGAAAAGCGGTATGAACCACCGTTTCCGGAAGCTGGAAAAAATAGCGTCAGAAATTATTGAATGAAATAAGGAGTTTTTCCCATGAAACGAGATGTAACGATCCACACCTCCACCAACATGGAGGCAACCCCCATTGCCCAGTTGGTGCAGCTTGCCAACAAGTTCACCAGCCGTGTGTACTTTGTTGTCAATGCCCGGAAAGTCAACGGCAAAAGCATTATGGGCATGATGAGCACGGTTTTTGAACAGGGCGAAACGGTCACCATTGATGTGGAAGGTGAAGACGAGGAAAAGGCAGTTGCAGCACTGGAACATTTTTTGACGGCTTAACACAATGTCCAGAAAACTACTCTTTATATACAACCCGATGTCCGGCACTTCTGCCATCAAACCGGTTCTCTCAGACCTCCTGGACCTGTTCGTAAAACAGGGGTTTGACGTCACGGTCCGGCCGACCCAGGCGCGTGGAGATGCCTGTGAAATCGCGGAAGCGCGCGGCAGGGAATTTGATCGGATTATCTGTGCAGGCGGAGATGGCACGCTCGATGAAGTTGCCACGGGACTGCTGAAACAGGGCCTTCAGACCGAAATCGGCTATATTCCCTGTGGTTCCACCAATGATTACGCCGAGTCTGTCGGCATCCCTTCCGATCTGGTGGGCGCTGGAAAAATTGCCTGCGGCAAGAATCTTTCCGCGCTCGATATGGGCAGCCTGAACGAGGACTATTTTATCTATGTGGCGGCATTCGGCCTCTTCACAGATGTTTCCTACCAGACGCCGCAGGAACTGAAAAATATCCTGGGTCATACTGCCTATGTCCTGCATGCGCTCAAAACACTCAAAGACATTCCATCCTCTTCCTATATGCTGCAGGTGGAATATGATGGGAATACCATCTATGACGCATTTATCTATGGTATGGTCACCAATTCGAACTCGGTCGGCGGCATCCAGGGCATCATATCCGGTGATATATCCCTGTCAGACGGGCTGTTTGAAGTGACGCTGATCCGCACGCCGGAAAATCCGCTCGAACTCTCAGAGATTATTGCGGCTCTGACCGGGGTTTCCCCAGAGTCTGACCTGGTTCTCACCTTCCAGACAAAGGAACTGCGGATCATCAGCGCGAGTGAAATCCCCTATACCGTGGACGGGGAATTTGGCGGGAAGCACAAAGTCGCCCGGATAAAAAATATTCCCCGCGCATTGCGGATTGCTATTGCATAATTTTTTTCTTTGATATATAATGGGGTATCGGCGGGTTCCGCCAGCAGTATTTTCATTTTTCGAAGGGAGAAAAAGAGTATGTTAGTATCTGCAAAAGAAATGCTCGACAAAGCAAAGGCTGGACACTATGGCGTGGGCCAGTTCAACATCAACAACCTGGAATGGACCAAGGCAATCCTGCTTACCGCACAGGAAATGAATTCGCCTGCAATCCTCGGCGTGTCTGCGGGTGCAGGGAAGTATATGTGCGGCTTTAAGACGGTCGCTGCAATGGTCAAGGCTATGGACGCAGATCTCGGGATTACGGTGCCGATCGCATTACATTTGGATCATGGGACTTATGAAGCTTCCAAAGAATGCGTTGCTGCAGGCTTCACCTCCATTATGTTCGACGGTTCTTCCTACGATATTGCGGAGAATATTGAAAAGACGAAGGAGCTGGTGAAACTTGCGCATGACAATGGCATGTCCATTGAGGCAGAAGTTGGCGCAATCGGCGGCGAAGAAGATGGCGTTGTTGGAATGGGCGAGTGCGCAGATCCGGATGAGTGCAAGCAGATCGCGGATCTGGGGATCGATATGCTCGCTGCAGGGATCGGAAATATCCATGGCGTATATCCGGAAAACTGGGCTGGCCTTCAGTTTGACGTACTGGAGAAGATCCAGGAGAAGACCGGAACAATGCCTCTCGTGCTCCACGGCGGCACAGGCATCCCGGATGAGCAGGTGAAGCGCGCGATCACGCTCGGCGTTTCCAAGATCAATGTCAACACCGAGTGCCAGCTGGTCTTCACGGCTGCAACCCGCGAGTATATCGAAGCTGGCAAAGACAAAGTCGGCAAGGGCTTTGATCCGCGGAAAGTGCTCGCACCTGGCGTACAGGCAATCCAGGACAAAGTGAAGGAGAAGATCCTGCTCTTCGGTTCTGACGGCAAAGCTTGAAAAATCGAGCAGTGGGATGGATGAAAGTCCACCCTGCTTACCGCACGAGCCGCCGGTCGGCTTTGCGATAAAATGGTTCGGGGCGTTTTAGAAACGCCCCGTTTTTCATATCAGAATGTGGCTCGCACACAATGAAATACGAAAGGAGCGAAATTGGAGAAAACAAATACTGCCCCGCTCAGTGTCTCCGAAATATTCGGTGAAAACGTGTTCAATGACCATACGATGCAGGAGCGGCTGCCCAAAAAAACATACAAAAAACTGAAAGAAACCATCCGGGAAGGCCGGGAGTTGGATCTGGAAACGGCGGACGTTGTGGCACATGAAATGAAGGAATGGGCCATTGAAAAAGGGGCAACCCATTTCACCCACTGGTTCCAGCCACTGACCGGTATTACGGCTGAAAAACACGACTCCTTCATCTCCGCGCCTCTGGAAAACGGCCGGGTGCTGATGAGTTTTTCCGGAAAAGAGCTGATCAAAGGGGAACCGGACGCCTCTTCTTTCCCTTCGGGAGGCTTGCGCGCCACCTTTGAGGCCCGCGGCTACACTGCCTGGGATGCCACCTCTCCTGCTTTCGTGCGTCAGGACGCGGCAGGCGCGACACTTTGCATCCCCACTGCATTCTGCTCATTTACCGGCGAAGCACTGGACCAGAAGACACCGCTGCTGCGCTCCATGGAAGCGATCAACCAGCAGTCCCTGCGACTGCTCCGCCTGTTCGGAAATACCACATCCCGGCGCGTGACGCCTTCTGTCGGCGTGGAGCAGGAATACTTCCTGATCGACCGGAAAAACTTCCTTGCCAGAAAGGATCTGGTATATACCGGACGGACGCTTGTTGGTGCTATGCCGCCCAAAGGGCAGGAGATGGACGACCATTATTTCGGTGCCATCCGCGAACGCATCGGCGCGTTTATGAAAGACGTAAACATCGAGTTATGGAAACTGGGCGTTTCCGCAAAAACGCAGCACAACGAAGTGGCACCGGCGCAGCACGAACTGGCTCCCATCTATACCGAAGCAAATGTCGCTGTGGACCACAACCAGCTCATTATGGAAACCCTCAAGAAAGTGGCGTTCCGGCATGGGCTGCAGT
>CADBTO010000068.1 GCA_902797565.1 uncultured Lachnospiraceae bacterium | reverse complement strand
TTGAGAGCTGAATGTGGTATAATCAGCGAGTTATGATGAAATTAAATTCAATACGAACAAAATTTACAATGCTGGTGGTGTGTGCCATGGTTGTTGCGGTCAGCATTACCGCAGGGATCGGGATTGTTTCAATCCGCAATCTCGGAAACAATGACGCGCGCCAGATGCTGTATTTGCTGTGTGAAACTGCGGATAAAAACCTGAATGCGTATTTTGACAGCGTGGAGCAGGCGGTGGGTACTGTATCCCAGATTGTGGGAGAGGATTTGGACGGGCTTTCCAGGCTTTCTGATGGCCGGCTCGCGGATCACATAGACCGGATGCGTGCTGTTTTTGAAAAGGTGGCAGTCCATACCAATGGAGTATTGACGTACTATTACCGTATAGATCCGGATATTTCCGAGAAAGCCAAAGGTTTTTGGTATACCAGGCTGGAAGGCGATGAATTCACCGAGCACGAAGTGACAGATATTACAAAGTATGATACAAAGGATACCAGCAAACTGGTTTGGTTTACGGTTCCAAAAGCCACCGGGAAACCGGTATGGCTGCCGCCCTATATTACAGACAATCTGGGGGCGCGTGTGATCTCATATAATGTGCCGGTTTTTCGGAAAGGGATTTTTGTCGGTGTGATCGGGATTGAGATCGATTATTCGCTGATGGCGCAGGAAGTGGATCACGTCACCATGTATGATCAGGGCTATGCGTTCATCAATGACGCAGAAGGGAATCTGGTCTATCATCCATTGATTGATGTCGCGGCGCTCACAGAGGAGGAAAGGGCGGAAAGGGCGGATGTCCCGGCCGGGGTGCTCAGCAGAGACAGGTATATACGATACCGATATGGAAAAGACGAGAAACTGGGGGTCTGGCTTCCTTTGAATAATGGCATGCGTCTGAATGTGGTCGTACCGGTTTCTGTGATCGATGGAAGATGGCAGCACATGGCCTGGCTGATTCTGGCGGCATCGCTGCCTTGGCTCGTTCTTGCGTCCATCTTTATGATGCATTACGCAAAACGACTGACAAATCCGCTCCGGGAGCTTACTGCGGCAACAGAGCAGGTAAAACACGGGGACTACAGGATCGAACTGCAATACGACGGGGAGGACGAGGTCGGCATCCTGACACAGGCTTTTTCAAACCTGGCCAGCAATCTGCAGGAACAGATCCATGCGCTGGCGGAGTCGGAGCAGGCGAATGCTGCAAAAACAGCATTTTTGTCGAATATGAGCCATGAGATCCGTACGCCGATCACGACGATCCTTGGGATGAATGAGATCATTGCCAGGGATACCGGGGATGAAGCGGTTCTGGAATATTCTGAAAATATCCGGAAAGCGGGAACCAGCCTGCTTGGGATTATCAGTGACATTCTTGATTTCACAAAAATCGGAGCGGGGAAGCTGGAACTTGTTCCCGCGCCGTATTCCCTTCCGGAGATGATTGGGGATCTGTATAATATGGTTCAGTTCCGGGCAGAGGAGAAGGGGCTGGCTTTGTGTCTGGAGATAGATCCGTCGCTTCCTGCCGGGTTGGTTGGGGACGTGCTGCGGATCAAGCAGGTCATTACAAACCTTCTGACGAATGCGATCAAGTATACGGAAACGGGCAGCGTCACGCTGGCAGTTTCGCTTGCCGGGCGGGTTGAAAATCCGGCTGCGGAGGGCGCCGGGGAGATGGCGACGCTGTATATTGCGGTTTCTGATACGGGGATCGGGATTCGTGATGAGGAGAAGGACAAGCTGTTTGAGAGTTTTGAGCGCCTGGATACCCGAAGGAACCATGCAATCGAAGGGGTTGGCCTTGGGCTGGCGATTTGCCGGGAGCTGCTGCAAATGATGGGGGCAGGGATTTCCGTTCAAAGCACCTATCATGTTGGGACAACCTTTTCATTTTACCTGAGACAGAAGGTTTCAGATCCTTCGGCGATTGGGAAATTTGATGTCACACCGGTATCGCGCAATCTGGAACGGCATGTGGGGCAGTTTGATTTTGTTGCGCCGGATAGCCGCATCCTTCTGGTAGATGATACGCCGATGAACCTGGAAGTCATCGCGGGGCTTCTGAAACCAACGCAAATGCAGATCGATCTGGCGCATAGCGGGGCGGAATGTATCCAGAAATTTGCAGTTTATCCTTATGACCTTGTATTCCTGGATTACCGTATGCCGCAGATGGACGGGATGGAAACCCTGGCGGCAATGAAAGAGAAGCTTCCGCAAAAAGCTGCGTCCACACCGATCATTTCGCTGACAGCCAGCGCCGTGCAAGGGGAACGGGAGCGGATGCTGCATGCTGGATTTACAGATTATCTGACCAAACCGGTCAGCATTACAGAAATGGAGGAAATGCTGGTTAAATACCTTCCGGAAGAGGAAGTGGTCTTTATAAAGAACGAGGCGCAGGGGCAGGTATCGGATCCCCTGGAGGGGATTCCGCCGGAGGCGTTTGAGTATCCCTGGCTGGATCCCAGAGAAGGCGTGGAGTATTGCGGGGATGCGGGGATGTATCTGAAAGCTGTGGAATTCTTTGCAAAGACGATTGAGGAGAAGGCAAAGCAGCTGGAAGACTGCCTGGCTGCGGGAGATATCCAGCTGTATACGGTTACCGTGCATTCATTGAAAAGCACATCCCGATCGATTGGCATGGCGTCTTTTTCCGAGCGTGCAAAAGAGCTGGAAATGGCAGGAAAAAATGGGGATGTTGGACAGCTCCAGCGTGATACGCCGGGCTTCCTGAAAATGTACCGTGGGCTGAAGAAAGAGCTGGAGAAGATATTGGGCGGCGCGTAAGCGCCGCCCAATGCTTGTTTATGCGATGGGGGGCAGCTGCACGATCTTGCAGGTATGCGTTTTCTCTTTCTCATCGTAATTGATCCCGACAAACAACAGATTCCCCTGATAATGCGAAAGGCTGTCGAAATATTTCTTTTCCCGGATCTGGTCCAGTGCGCTCTCCGTGCATCCGTTCCGCTTCAGTTCAATGACCATCGCCGGGCGGGCAGGAAGGTTCCGGACCGGAATGAATACGACAT
>CADBTO010000067.1 GCA_902797565.1 uncultured Lachnospiraceae bacterium | reverse complement strand
TTTCGGATGGAAAGGCATTGATGGTCAACAATGCGGACTGGCTGCTGGATTTGAATTATATCCAGGTGCTTCGCGAGGTTGGCCCGCATTTTTCCGTGAACCGGATGCTGGCAGCAGAATGCTATAAGCAGCGGATGGAGCGGGGATTGTCATTCCTGGAGTTCAATTATATGATCATGCAGGCATATGATTTTTATTACCTGTATGAGAACTATGGCTGTAATATGGAGTTCGGCGGCGACGACCAGTGGAGCAATATGTTGGCCGGGACAGAACTCATTCGCAGGAAGAAGGGCGAGGACGCCTATGCGATGACGATCACGCTGCTCCTTAATTCCGAAGGGAAGAAGATGGGGAAGACGGCTTCTGGAGCCGTCTGGTTGGATCCAAACAAGACTTCTCCGTTTGAGTTTTACCAGTACTGGCGGAATGTGGGCGATGCGGACGTGCTCCGGTGCATCCGGATGCTGACGTTCCTGCCGCTGGAACAGATCGACGAAATGGACCAGTGGGAAGGGGAGAAGCTGAACGATGCAAAGGATATTCTTGCGTATGAGCTGACAGCCCTGGTACACGGGGACGAGGAGGCGAAGAAGGCAAGGGATGCTTCGAAAGCACTGTTTTCCACAGGTTCTGCTGAAAATATGCCGGAGAAAAAGATCGAAGAATCAGCGTTCCGTGATGGCAAGATCGATATTTTAGGCGTGCTGGTTGCTTCCGGGCTGACAGCGACCCGCAGTGAGGCGCGCCGGGCAGTGGAGCAGGGCGGCGTTACCGTCAATGGCGAGAAAGTCACAGACATCCATACGGCTTATTCTCCGGAGGATTTTACGGCAGAGTTCGTGCTCCGTAAGGGAAAGAAGAAGTTTTGCAAAGTTGTGGTATAAATGGGAATTATAGAGTTCTTTTTGATTGGCGTAGGATTATCCATGGATGCGTTTGCTGTTTCTGTTGGCAAAGGGCTTTCCATGCGCAGGGTAAACCTGCGCCAATGTTTTCTGATTGCTTTGTTTTTCGGCGGCTTCCAGGCGCTGATGCCGTGGATTGGCTGGAATCTGGGCCTGACATTTGCAAAATATATTGACAGCATTGACCATTTCATCGCATTTATCCTGCTCGGATATATTGGCGGGAAGATGATCTTTGAAGCATGGGAAATGCGGAAAGAAGATGGGAAAGAAGATCCGGAAGGTGAAAAACAGGATAGCGGGAAACGTGATCAAACACTTCGGTTGACCGAATTGTTCATCCTTGCAATAGCAACCAGTATTGATGCCCTTGCTGTGGGAGTCACATTTTCTTTTCAGCAGGTCCGGATTTATCTGGCAATCGCGATCATTGGCGTGACGACGTTCTGTCTGAGCGTTGCGGGGGTTTATGTGGGCAACCTGTTTGGCAGGCGATATGAGGTTCACGCGCAGCTGGTCGGAGGCGTGATCCTGGTGCTCATCGGTGTGCGGATCCTGGTCCAGGGACTGCTGGGGGGCTGAAAGGTGGCACAGTTGGCACAGTTGACACAGTTGGCACAGTTGGCACAGAAGGCCAGCAGCTTTTCATAAAGGGAAAAGGGGGTGATGGAGTTGTCGAGGACACAACCATATGTATTCATCAGTTACAGCTCCAAAGATTATTGGTTCACGGATTGGCTGGTCCAGTATTTGGATTCGATTGGTGTTGCCTACTGGAAGGCACCGGAGATGATACCGGCTGGTTCGAGTTATGCAAAAGAGATTTATGGTGCGATACGGGGTTGCTCGATTTTTTTGGTTGTTATATCCGAAAATTCGCAGAATTCGATCTGGGTAGAAAAAGAAATTGACAGCGCATTGTCTTTGGATCGGGAGATTATCCCGCTGCTGATTGACGATGTGCCGATGAAGGATACATTCCGGTTTTATCTGAATAACGTTCAGATGATTCCCTATGTGGAAAATTCTGAAGCAAGTCTGGCAGAATTGCGCGGAAAGCTGGCACCGTTTTCAATCTATGATCTTAGTACTTTAGATAACCAGAACACATATACAGAAGTTGAAGAAGCACAAATCAGTATCGAGGAAAGTTCGGAACTGGCCGCAAGAGCGAGTGCTGCGGAATCTGTCATGCGTGCTTATGGAAGAGGTACGGCTTCTGTGAAAGGGCGCACGGCCGGCAGCACACAGAAGCGGGGGCAGGCGAAGCAGACAACACAGGCCGGTGTCAGGAAAACGGGAACCAAAGTGGGGCAGAATACGACGCGGATTCCTGTGCGCGAGGTGCAGGCTCTGGCAAAAGACGTCTATGACGGGCCGGTCGGCGCAAATCCAGCGAGAGGCATGAAACGGCGGGATCCGATGTCCCATAACCGTGTGCCAACGCTATGCGTGAAGTGCGGCGGGTTTATGCGGAATATGCAGGGGGGCGTGTTTCGCTGTACGAAATGCGGAAAAGAGGATTATGATGATTTTCGAACCATCAAAAACTATATCCGGGAACATGGCGCACGTTCGATTGAGGCATTGGAGAAGGAATTGGGAATCCCAAAACGAGTAATCAAGGAATTCCGGGATATGGGATTAGGCTGACGGGAAGAAAGGGTGAAACAGGAGATTGAGGAGGGAGCGCTGTGGAGATAGCGGTATGGGTCTTGGGGAATGACAGGAGGACAATGATCGCAAATCAGCGGAGAATTAACGCGTCTGGAAGCATGCGCTGTATCTGTTTGCTGACCTCACAATCCTTTGAAAAGGCGATACAGGATATTGATTCCGAGGAATTCGTGACACCGCCGCCAGCGATGGTCGTGATGGACTATGATTATGCCAGGCAGGTGGATTTCGCACCGGTATCGATTTTACGGAAGAATAAAAAACTGGCGGGTGTGCCCATCGCTTTTTCTGTTTCAGAACGGGCAGACAAGCTGGATGAAGATTATTTCCGGAATGGGGCGATGATTGTTGTACAGAAAGTCCTTTCGGATTCGGATGTTCTGCGGATTGAGAATACCGGCTACCAGTATGAGAACACACGGGTGTACCAGAGGGAGATCCAGAAACAGCTTGCGGAATTACGCAGTGCCAGGGAGATTTACCAGCTGAACAAACAGCTGGAAGTCCGGAATGAACTGCTTAAGAAAGTTTTCGGGCGGTATTTTTCGGAAGATGTGGTGAGTGAAATTCTGGAGCATCCGGAGGGTGCATCTCTGGGTGGGAAAAAGCGGGAAATCTGCGTTCTGATGTGCGATCTTCGGAATTTTACGGCATTATCGGAACGGCTGGATGCCGAACAGGTGACGTCTCTTCTGAATGTATTTTTCGGAAAAATGATCGAAGCAATTTCGATTTATCATGGTACGATCATTGAGTTCCTTGGGGACGGGCTGCTGGCAGTTTTTGGCGCACCGATTGAAAGCGTATCACAGTCTGACGATGCGATTGCTGCTGCAATCAGTATGCAAAACGAGATGGTGGATGTCAATCAATACTGTAAGGAGCACCAGATTCCTGAAATCGAGATGGGGATCGGATTGCACCGGGGCGACGTTTTTGTGGGAAATGTTGGTTCGGAAAAGATGATGCGTTACAATGTAATTGGAAGCGCAGTGAATGTGTGTTCCCGGATCGAGAGCTGCAGTGTTGGCGGGCAGATTCTGGTTTCCGACGCGATGATCAAGCATGCGAAATCCGTCGTGTTTGTGCGGCGCGAGGTTGAGGTCATGGTGAAGGGGCTGCAGGATCCGGTCATTGTCCGTGAGGTGGATGGGATCGAAGGGATTTATACGCTGGAACTGGATCATTCGTTTGAGGAAGAGGATGATTTTATTGCACCCGAAACCGGATTCCGGCTGCAGCTGCATCCGCTCGATGAGAAAGCAGTCCGTGAATTTTTTATCCTTGCGGAAATTCAGAAACTTTCGAAAAGACGGATTCTTGTTTCTGTTCCGATGGAGCAGGCAGACGAGCTGCCGGAGCTGATGAATGTCAAGCTTTCGGTTTTGTATGACGGGATTGTGGTAATGGATGGCGTGTATGCGAAAGTTCTGGAAGCGGACAAAAATATCCGGATGCTTCGTCTCACTTCTCCGATGGGAGATCTAAAAGGCTTGTAAAAGGGTGGATGATGGATAAAAAAGATTTGTTTACGAAACAGGAAAACATGCCGGAAACAGAGTTTCTTCCGAAGGATACGAAGTATGATTTGTATGACGGGGAGGGTGTCCTGGTCGCGATGCTGGGAAAAGGAGCCAGGGAAAGCCAGCTAGAGGAGCTGGGCGAGGATTTGCCAGCACTGCGCGAAAAACTTGGTTTCCTGGACCCTGAAAAATACCGGTATGTACTGATGATCTGGCGGGAGCATGAGGAAGTACGGGCGTTATTTTTCAGTGAGGATTCCCATGTCCGGGCGCTGGAATTTTTGAATGCCGTCTTTTCTGATGCTGCCCTGGTAAAGGGGGATTCTTTCAAGGCTCTGGCGAAGGTTTCAACGGCGATTCTCTGGGTGCGGATGGAAGAGGCCGGCCTTGCTGATCTGGCAGATTATTTCCGGGAAAAGGTGGTGGAGTATTTCCAGGATTGCGATAGTGTTATAGCTGGGGAGTACGGAAAAAGACATCTGGAAGACATAAAGAGAATGTCGAAATTCAGAAAAAGACATATTACCTGGTCGTATGTACGTTCTACAGATGTTGTGGAAGAAGGGCAGCTGTTTCGGCTTCGCACGCTGGAAAATGAATCCGGAAGTGAGATTGCTGCTGCACAGGACTTGTATATTATGATCGGGACGCAGGGTGAAGTCTACCATATTGCCCGTTCAAAGTTTGAAGCGTCTTATGAGGCGAGCGAGGAGCCGCTGGATATATTTTCACAGATGACCGTTTTCCTGCCGGAAATCGAAGTGGTCTCGACGGGGGAATATATTGATATAGACGAGGTTGCGCATATCTGTTATCCCAGGCGGGACGCAGGGATTTATGCGAAGGAGCTGGAACGGAGAACGAAGGTCTACCCGGTATATGATCCGGACAAATATTTTCTGGGGAAAAAGGGGGACTTTATGGCGATCCGTATGGATGACCCGACGGATATCTATATTATTCAGCGGAATATTTTCCACCGGACATATGAAGTGGACGAAGAGGCAGAAACGGGCTCTGCGCGATGATGCACAAAGCCCGGTATTTTGATATATCAAGTTGTATATAATCGTATATTATATAGAAGGTTCTCGTGCTTAGTCTTTGATAACACGGTTCCGTCCGGTTTCTTTTGCACGATAGAGCCGTTCATCCGCAGTTTCGATATTCTGTTCGACTGTCAGCTCCGGGCTGGCCTGTGCGCAGCCGAAACTCATTGTAATCCGGATCTCTGTGTGGGCAAAATAGACCGGTGTGGCTTCGATTTTTCCACGGATTCGTTCTGCAACGCCTGCGGCGATATCAACATCCGCGCCTTTCAGCATAATGATAAATTCTTCGCCGCCCCAGCGGTATACATTATCACCGGCACGCACGCTCTTTTCCAGTGTCTTCGCCACAGAGCGGAGGACTTCATCTCCGGCATTATGGCCATAGGTGTCGTTGACTTTCTTGAAAAAGTCGATATCGCACATAATGATAGAAAGCATAGGTTTTTGCTCTTCTTCAGGCACAGGAGTGGTCAGATATGGCATATATTGAGAATCAAAGTCGCTATGGAAGCCGATGCGGTTTTTGACATCCGTGAGTTTGTCACGCTGGGAATCATCGAGGAACAGGTCAGACTCCAGGGTTAATCCGCAGACCAGTGCGGCAAGGGAAAGGCGTTTGCAGTCCCGGTCCAGGTCGAATGCTTCATCACCGCCCTGTTTATCTAGTTTGTTAATAGCCTGGTACGCACCAATGATATCGCCATGGCAGTTTTTGATGGGCATCACGAGGATGGATTTTGTGACATAACCGGTTGCCTTGTCCACACTGGAATTAAAGTATGGGCTGTTGTACGGGTCGTTGGTAACGATCGCGCGTCCTTCCAGCAGCGCCTTGCCAACGAGGCCGGTTCCTTCATCAATGATGATCTGGTCTGCGCCAACCTGGGCATTCGTGATGATCCGATGGGCACGTTTGTCCCAACGCCAGAAGCTGGCACGGTCGGAGTGGACAAGTACTTTTCCAAGTTCGGTCAGGAGCTGGTAGATCTTGATATGGTTCTGTCCAAGGTTTGCATCCTGGCTATTGATCTCGTCATATAGTTTTTGGGAGATGCTGAATATATCATAAAGCATCTCGTTTTCGGACAATGTGTCCGGGCTTTGGGCCTGATTATTTGCTTGCAGTTCCATTGGCTTTCCTCCATAGATATAGAACCGTAGGATAATTCGGTATATCTATTATAACGGGAATGCACGAAGAAATCAACGATAGGTGGCAATTATGGAAAAAAAATTGATCTTGAAAATGTTGGGGACGCGCGGGTCGGTGCCAGCAACAGGAGATGGATTCCAGGAGTTTGGCGGAGCAACGACCTGCGTGCAGGTGATTGCTGGCGCAGAGGAGATCTATCTGGATGCAGGCAGCGGGATCACGGCAGCGGATACAGACAACAAGCATCGGATCTCAATCCTGATGTCACATTTCCATTTGGACCATATGATGGGGCTTGCTTTCTTCAATGGGCTGTATTACAAGGACCGGCAGATTTCGATTTATGGCGTGCCCAGGGATGGGCTGACTGTGGAGCAGGCGGTGGACCGGTTGTATGTTCCGCCGTATTGGCCGATCCGCATACTAGACCTTCCTGCAAATCCAGTCTTTTATGATTTGCCGATGCAATACGTGCCAAAGAAGTTCCAGATTGGCGAAGTGGAAGTTTCTGCGATCGAGGGTTCCCATCCAGGCGGGTGCACCGTGTACCGACTGACCTATGGCGGCAGGTCGGTTGTCTATGCGACGGACTTTGAGCATTCCAGCGACGCATCCAAACGTCTTGCCGGATTTGCGACTGGGTGTGACCTGCTGATCTATGACGGTCAGTATACAAGGGAAGAGTATCACTTCCGCAACGGGTTCGGGCATTCCTTTCCGGAAATTGGAATGGAGATTGCGCGGCAGGCAGGCGCAAAGCGCCTTTTGTTCACACACCATGACCCGGCGCATCAGGACGGTTTTTTGCGCGAATGGGAAAAAGAGATCCGGAAAGCTTTTCCGCAGGCAGGCTTCGCACGGGGCGGGGAAGAGATAGAGTTATAGTGTACCAATATTATAAAGGAGGCGTACCATATGGCTTCTGTATCAGAGATCAACTATCAGCTGATTCCATGGTTTGGTTTTGTCCAGAATTGTATGAAGTCGGCAGAGTCTGAGGGGGCATCCAATACGTATGAGCAGCTCAAGGACAAGTACCTGGAGATCAAGGCAATCCTTCAGTCCAATGGCGTGAACATGACCGGGATTGACAAGCTTGGCTTGAATTCATAAAATAGACAGATGATGATATGAAAGGAGAGGGCATGGATTTTTTTGAAAGTTTTGGGGACGGCGTGGTCCGTTTTGGGAAGGAGATTGGCGGGCAGGCAAAAGAGGCTGCGGGGACGGCGAAACTGAAGCTGGAGCTGCGCTCCAAGAAGGAGGATCTGGCAAAGGCATATGCTGCACTAGGGAAGCGGTACTATGAAGAGCATAAGGAAGAGGGAGGAGAGACCATCCAGCGGGTGAAGGAACTTCTGAAGGAAGTGGAGGATCTTCGGAGCGAGATCGCGGAGAAGAAGGGAGCCGAAGTATGCGGGAACTGCGGCGCTTATGTGTTAAGGGGACAGAAATACTGCGGCAGCTGCGGCGAGAAGATGGATCTGGTCTTTTACGATGGCGAAGTCGTGGATCTGAACCAGTAGAGAAGGAGTATGGAACATGGAAAACGCAAAAAAGAAGTATTATATAACCACAGCAATTGCATATACATCCGGAAAGCCGCATATTGGGAATACCTATGAGATCATTCTTGCAGACGCGATTGCACGTTTCAAGCGGGCACAGGGGTATGATGTGCGGTTCCAGACAGGATCTGATGAGCATGGACAGAAAATCGAAACGCGTGCGATTGAGGCTGGACAGACACCGCAGGAATTTGTGGATGAGACAGCGGCAGAAATCAAACGGCTCTGGGATATCTGCAATACATCCTATGACCGTTTCATCCGGACAACGGATGAAGACCATATGAAACAGGTCCAGAAGATCTGCCGGAAGCTGTTTGAACAGGGGGATATCTACAAAGGATCCTATTCCGGAATCTACTGCGGCGAGTGCGAGGCATTCTATACGGAATCCCAGCTGGTGGACGGAAAATGCCCAGTGTGCGGCGGAGACGTGCATCCAATGGAGGAAGAAGCATATTTCTTCAAAATGAGCAAATACGCGGACAAGTTGATTGCACATATCAACAGCCATCCGGAATTTATCCAGCCGGTTTCCCGGAAGAATGAGATGATGAACAATTTCCTGCTGCCGGGGCTTCAGGATCTTTGTGTTTCACGTTCTTCGTTCAAGTGGGGCATCCCGATGGACTTCGACGAGAAACATGTGGTGTATGTATGGCTTGATGCACTATCAAACTATATCACTGGTGTGGGATATGATGTGGATGGCGAGCACGGGGAGCTGTACCGGTATTGGCCGGCAGATCTGCATCTGATTGGAAAAGACATTGTGCGTTTCCATACGATTTACTGGCCGATTTTCCTGATGGCTCTGGGCCAGCCGCTTCCGAAGCAGGTATTCGGGCATCCATGGCTGCTGCAGGGCGGCGAGAAGATGAGCAAGTCCAAGGGGAATGTCATCTATGCGGATGATATGGTGGATTTGTTTGGCGTGGATGGGGTACGTTATTTCTGTCTGCACGAGATGCCCTATGAGAATGATGGGATCATTACATGGGAGCTGATGGCGGAGCGGTACAATTCCGATCTGGCGAACACCCTGGGCAACCTTGTGAGCCGGACGATCGCAATGTCCAATAAATATCTGGATGGCGTGGTATCGAATCCCGGTGTCACAGAAGAGGTGGACAAGGATCTGGAACGTGTGGTGACATCGGCGTACAAGGTCGTGGTCCAGAAGATGGAAGAGCTGCGTGTGGCGGATGCACTGACGGAGATCTTCAAGGTCTATAAACGGCTGAACAAATACGTGGATGAAACGGAGCCTTGGATCCTTGGGAAAGACGAGGCAAAGAAGGACAGGCTTGCCACGGTACTGTATCATCTCGTGGAAGGTTTGTGTATTTCCACCAGCCTGCTTGCACCATTCCTTCCGGACACTGCGGCAGAGATCTTTAAGCAGCTTGGGACGCAGTGCCGGAGTTTTGATGTGCTGGAGAAAGAAACATTCGGGGGATATCCTTCCGGCACGAAGCTTCCGGAAGGGAACCAGATGCTGTTTGCGCGGAAGGATGTCAAGGAAATCCTGAAGCAGACCGAAGAGATCACGAAAAAACAGAAGGCAGAGTTTGAGGAGCAGCAGAAGAAGGCAAGGGAGAACCTGATTAAGGCAGGACGGCTGGCTCCGGAGGCGGCAAAGGAACCTGTCAAAGAGACGGATAACGAAGAGGCAGAGACTTTGATTGATCTGGAGAAGAAGCCGGAAGTTACCTATGATGACTTTGCGAAACTGCAATTCCAGGTCGGGATTGTGAAGGAATGCGAGGCTGTGCCGAAGTCCAAAAAGCTTCTTTGCTTTAAGGTACAGATCGGCAGCGAGGTGCGCCAGATCGTTTCCGGAATCAAGAAATGGTATACGCCGGAGGAGATGGTGGGCAAGCGCGTGATGGTTCTGACAAACCTGAAGACGGCGAAGCTTGCCGGACTGGAATCGCAGGGCATGATCCTTTCTGCGGAGGACGCGGATGGGAATGTCTGTGTGATGACGCCGGAGAAAGAGATGCCGGCTGGAGCAGGAATTGAATAAAAAGAATCAGGAGTTTGGGTCATGATTTTCGATACGCATGCCCATTATGATGATGAGAAGTTCGACCCCGATCGGGTCGAGCTTCTTTCATCTATGGGAAAAGATGGAATTACGAATGTTGGTACAATTATAAACGTTGGTGCAAGTTTCAACGGGTGTATCAGATCTGTTGAGTTGGCACATCAATACCCATATATCTATGCTGCTGTTGGGATCCATCCTGAGAACGTATCCGACTATACGGATGCGTCAAAACAATGGATGAATGACCAATGTACAGATAACAGAGTGGTAGCTATTGGCGAAATTGGGCTGGATTATTATTGGGAGAAGGATGAGTCAATGCAGAGCATCCAAAGAGATGTTTTTTGGAGCCAGATGGAACTGGCAAAGAAGGCAGATCTGCCCGTGATTGTCCATTCACGGGATGCGGCAGAGGACACGCTCGCGATCATGAAGCGGGCAAAGGCGGAAGGGATTTTCCAGGAGGGCCGGACGGCGGTACTCCATTGCTTCTCCTATTCGCTGGAGCTGGCACAGGAGTATCTGAAGCTGGGATATTATATTGGAATTGGCGGTGTCGTTACGTTTAAGAATGGAAAGAAATTGAAGCAGGTTGCCGCTTCGATACCCTTGGATCGGATTTTAATCGAAACGGATTGCCCCTATATGGCACCAGAACCCTTCCGTGGATACCGGAATGATTCGACGTACCTGCCCTATGTTGTGAAGGAGATCGCGAAGCTTCGCGAGATTACAGAAGACGAGGTCATTGCGGTGACGGAAGAGAACGCGCGGAGGTTTTTTCGGATATGAGAAGAAATGCAAATGCCGCAGGCGGAGGGCATGTCCGGGCAAAGAAGCAATATGGGCAGAATTTCCTGATTGATGAGGGAATCCTGGATGAAATTGTGGAAGGGGCGGGGATTACCGGGGAAGAGATCGTGGTGGAAATCGGGCCAGGACTTGGCAGCCTGACAAAGCGGCTATGCGGGCAGGCGGGATTCGTGCTTGCTGTGGAGATTGACCAGGAACTTTTGCCGCTCCTTTCTGCAAGCCTGCATCCGTATCAGAATATCAAACTCCTGCATGCAGACATTATGAAAATCAGCTTGCTGGAAGAGGTGCAGACATTCCGGGAGAAACGAGGGATACCGGATGCTTATCCTGTGAAGGTTGTTGCGAACCTGCCTTATTACATCACAACGCCGATCCTGATGAAACTGCTGGAAGAGGAGCCGTTTGTGGAGGATATCACGGTCATGGTGCAGAAGGAGGTGGGAGAGCGGATTTGTGCGCTGCCCGGGAGCAGGGACTATGGTGCATTGTCTGTTGCCTGCCAGGTGCGGTGCGAAACAGAGTGGTTGATTGATGTGCCACCAGAATCATTTCGGCCCAGACCGAAAGTAGACAGCTGTGTAATCAGGCTTGCAAAGCGGCAGGAATATGCAGTTTCTCCACATGATATCAAGATGTTCTGGAATATCGTGAAAGCAGGATTCAACCAACGAAGAAAGCGTCTGGCAAACTCTCTGACGAATGCCGGACTGTGCAGGAAAGAGGAGATCGAGAAGGTTCTGGAAGATCTGGGGCTGGATGTGAATATCCGGGCGGAGAAATGCTCCCTGCAGGATTTTGCGAATCTGGCGGATGGGCTGGATGCGGGGGACAGGTGAGAAATGTCCGGGAAGCGAGGGGCAGGTGAAGTCTCCGGGAAGCCAGAGACAGGTGAAGTTCCAGGGAAGCCGGGGGACTATTTCGTTTATATGGTAGAGTGTTCTGACGGGACGTTTTATACGGGCTATACGACGGATGTGGAGAAGCGTGTCTGGACGCATAACAACGGAAAAGCGGGTGCAAAATACACCAAGAGTCGAAGACCGGTGCGGCTGATTTATACAGAAAAGCTGTCCACGCGCAGCGAGGCAATGTCCAGAGAAGCGGCCATCAAGAAACTCAGCCGGAAGCAGAAAGAGCGGCTGGCGGGATGGAGTCCAGGTCCATCAAGGAAAAACGAGTAAAACGGGAGGCTTGGGAGCCTCCCGTTTTTTCGCCATATTTGAAAGCTGTTGATCAGGCTGGCATACGCCGCATATCATTCTTTATCCAACCGTTTTTCGATCTCGTGGATGACGATTTCCAGTGCCTGGATGCGGGCATATTTCTTGTCGTTTGATTGAAGGATGTGCCAAGGAGCAAACTCCGTGCTGGTTTTCTGGATCATCTCGTCGATGGCATCTTCGTAGAGATCCCATTTTTCGCGGTTCCGCCAGTCCTCATCCGTGATCTTCCACTGTTTTTCCGGCGTATTCTGCCGGTCTGTGAAGCGTTCCAGCTGTGTATCCTTGTCAATCTGTACCCAGAATTTGATGACAACGGCACCCCAGTCGACCAGTTCTTTTTCAAATTCGTTTATCTCGTTG
>CADBTO010000066.1 GCA_902797565.1 uncultured Lachnospiraceae bacterium | reverse complement strand
GGGCGGTTTCATTTGCCAGCGAGAGCTGGGAAATGGAATCGCGGAAACGAACTGAAAAAAGCACAGGAGGAGCGTTTTAGATGAAAAAGTCGATGGAAAAAATCGTGGCGCTGGCGAAAGGCCGCGGTTTTGTTTATCCTGGATCCGAGATCTATGGCGGGCTGGCAAACAGCTGGGATTATGGAAATCTTGGTTCAGAACTGAAGAATAATGTCAAGAAGGCATGGTGGAAAAAATTCATTACGGAAAGCCCGTACAATGTGGGTGTGGATTGTGCGATTCTGATGAATCCGCAGACCTGGGTCGCATCGGGCCATCTGGGCGGCTTCGCAGATCCTTTGATGGACTGCCGCCAGTGCCACGAGCGTTTCCGTGCGGACAAAATCATAGAAGATTTTGCAGCAGAAAACAATATCACGCTCGAAAACAGCGTGGATGGTTGGAGCAATGATGAGATGATGGGCTTTATCAAAGAGCATAGCGTTCCCTGCCCGTCCTGTGGTGCCCATGACTTTACAGACATCCGCCAGTTCAACCTGATGTTCAAGACTTTCCAGGGTGTAACCGAAGACGCGAAGAACACGGTATACCTGCGTCCGGAGACTGCACAGGGGATTTTCGTAAACTTTAAGAACGTCCAGCGGACGTCCCGGAAAAAACTCCCGTTTGGGATTGGGCAGATCGGAAAATCTTTCCGGAATGAAATTACTCCCGGGAACTTTATATTCCGTACCCGCGAATTTGAACAGATGGAACTGGAGTTCTTCTGCGAGCCGGGCACCGATCTGGAATGGTTTTCTTATTGGCGCGGCTTCTGCCGGGATTTCCTGCTTTCTTTGGGCCTCAAGGAAGAAGAACTGCGGCTTCGTGACCATGATCCGGCAGAACTGGCATTCTATTCCAAGGCAACGACGGACATCGAATTCCTGTTCCCGTTTGGCTGGGGCGAGCTTTGGGGCATTGCGGACCGGACGGACTATGACCTTAAATGCCATCAGGAAACCAGCGGCGAAGATATGAGCTATTTCGATGACAGCAAGGGTGAGCGATATATTCCGTATGTCATCGAACCTTCGCTTGGTGTAGACCGGATGCTTCTGGCGTTCCTTTGCGCGGCATATGATGAGGAGAATCTGGGTACGGAGGAAAAGCCGGATATGCGGACGGTGCTTCGTTTCCATCCGGCGCTGGCACCTGTGAAGATCGGGGTGCTGCCGCTGTCGAAGAAGCTGGCGGATGGTGCGCAGGAGGTTTTCAAGAAGCTTTCATTCGATTATAACTGCGAGTATGATGACCGTGGGAATATCGGGAAGCGCTACCGCAGGCAGGATGAGATTGGGACGCCGTATTGCGTGACCTATGATTTTGATTCTGAAACAGACGGCGCGGTTACGGTACGTGAGCGTGATTCGATGCAGCAGGAGCGCGTGAAGATCGACGAGCTTGAAGCGTATTTCCGGGAGAAATTCCGGTTCTGAAGGAGTTTTTGATGGTATCCCGGAAACTCCCGAAAAAGGATTTATGAAATTATGAAGCGAACAGGGAAATTGCTGTTGTTGATTTTTTTGATCGCCATTGTGCTGGGCGGGTTGATGTACCTCTGGGTCAGTGTGACCCGCCCGCGTGATTTTGGATGGTCAGAGCTGACAACGGTACTGGTCAAGAACGAGGAAGAAGAACCGGATACGGACAATGACGGTGTTCCGGATCAGGAGGAACCATTGCCATATAAGGGTGGCGTCATCTATATCGGCGACAGCCGGTTTGTTGGAATGAATGAGGCACTGGGTGTGGACAACGGCGTGAACCATTTTGTTGTGGCTGAGGTCGGACAGGGATATCGTTGGATGGTCAATGAGGCGCTCTATCAGGCGCAGCAGATTGAGGACAGCCATCCGGAGCTGACAGACTGGCGCTATGTCATCTGTCTGGGAATCAACGATCTGGTCAATCTTTCGGAATACATTGAAAAATACCGGGAGCTTTCCGCGACAAAGAGCCTGATGCTGGTTTCTGTCGGACCTGTGGACAACTATCCTGACATCCAGAACACAGATGTGGAGGCATTCAACCAAAGTATTCTGGAGAGCACGAAATCGATGGGCATCCCGTATATTGACTATTATTCGGTACTTCAGTCAGAGGGTTTCGAAGCGCCGGATCATCTGCATTATTCAGACGAGACCTATGGGCGGATCTATGAGATTTTGAGTACGGTTGCGGAGGTGCAGTAATGCGGGAGGACTGGTTTCTGGATACGGAGCGCTGCCATGTGCGCTGCCTGGAGTTGTCCGATCTGGATGCATTATATGAATTGTACGGGGGTGAGGGAATCTGTGATTTCATCACCCCCCTTTATGACCGCGAAAAAGAAGCGGAATACCAGCGACAGTATCGAAAGCAGGTCTATGAGACCAGCGATCTGGGAATGTGGGTGGTACTTGACAAATGGAGCAAAGTGCTCATTGGAAGATGTGGCTTTGCCTATCGTCCGGATGAGGATTCCGGGATAGAACTCGGCTATATCATCCGGAAAGACCGCCAGAATCAGGGGCTGGCAAAGGAAGTCTGCGGCGCCTTGCTGGAGTATGCCTGCAGCCTTGGCTACAGGGATTTCTACTGCCGCATCAATCCACAGAACAAGCCGTCCCGGCGTGTGGCGGAGGCGCTGGGCTTTGAAAATACCGGGGAAGTCCGGGAGGACTCGATTTTGCCGGAAGAGGTGTGGCGGCTTCTGGTGTAGTACTTTTACAGTACGACAGGACTGGAGGGTCTGCCCGTGCGTTCGGAGCGCTGCGAGAGACCTGCGTTTACGGAGTATAGCGAGTGCTGCGGAAGATCAGCGTTTGCAGAGTATGGCAAGCGCTGCGGAAGTTCAGCGCTTGCGCAGATCGCGCTTGCGTAGTATGGCGTGCGCTGCGGGAGTTCAGCGTTTGCGAAGAATGGCGAGTGCTGCATAATGCAGCACCTCGAATGATTCCGGCACTTCTGTTTCCAGCATCGCAAGATGCTCCACCTCCCAGCGGGAAAGCTCTGTTTCTGAGAGTGAAGCGCCGACGCCCCGGCAGGCTTTCATCCTTCCATGCCAGGAAGCCCTTGTAAAAGGAATCCTGACGTCGTATTCTTCATGTTCCTCGAGATCAAAATATGCAAGTACTTCGTCCGGGATAACGATCGGATGCCTCGTTTCTCCCGCCCCGGTCCATCCGGGGCTGTATTTCAGAACCAGTTTCTCACTTTTCTCCGCGATCGGATCCTCAAACGGAAGCCATGCCATATAAAGAACCAGGAGTCTGCCGTCTTCTTTCAATAGCCGTGCCAGGATTGGTGCAACGGTTTTGTGGTCAAAATACCAGAAGCACTGGCAGGCGGTGATGACATCAAAGGGTGCAGCTGGCTGGCAAGAGTTTTGAGGAAGCATGGATTTTTCCGGATTCGGCTTGTTTTCTGGTGGTTTTCCTTCCAGCAGATCCAACTGCTCTGCGGGAAGTGCCAGAAACGTGATATGCGCTTGATTGGGGTCGCCTGCGTCTGCCGCCAGCCGCTTCGCCTGTGCAATCTGCTCCGGAGAAATATCCGTTCCTGTCCACGAAGCGCCGAAACGTGCCATATTCCTGGGCAGTACACCGGTTCCTGTGCCAATATCCAGACATTTTTGTCCCGCAGTACATAACCCGCGGGAAGTGATCTTCTGATAAAAAATTTCCGGATAAATATCCCGGAACCGGGCATAGTCCTCCGATACCCGGCCCCAGTCAAATCCTTTACCCGCGTCGATGCGGGGGTCTTTGATTTCCATGCTGGATTCTCCTTTTTTGTTTTTGGGGTGTCCTATGCCATCTGCAGCTTCGCTTTGAGGTCTGCGATCTCCTGCTGCATCTGTGCTTCGCGCTTCTGCCAGTCCTCCTTTTCCTTGAGCAGCACATCATATCCCTGTATGATACCCTATAGCCCAACTTTCGACTTTTCGAAATCTTCAAACATCCGGTATACCTTCCTTTCCCTGATTTTCTCTTCCACACGCTGTACGGCTTTTTCCGGGAACTGGAGCCCCCGCAGCAGCAGCGCCGTGACCTGCATGACGATTTCCAGTACATGTTCCGGGGACCCTTCCCGCTCGTCCACGAACATTGGGAGGAAGCGTTCGGATATAGGCATATCCTCTTTTTCAGGCAATCTTTTTTCTAACCCTTCCATGATACACCTTCTTCAAGCGGAAATCAAGCTGTCCTGGCCATCATAGGAAGGTACAGAATGTGTGTATTCGAATTATCGGAATATTCATAGTTATGAAATAAATCAAAATCCATTTTCGCAAAGTCATCCAGCATATGGACATCACACGCCAGCTGAATCGCTATATGAAAAAGATTCTTGAAATGGACGGAAAAAAGGAGTAATATAAAAAGAAATAAGATGCAGGGCAG
>CADBTO010000065.1 GCA_902797565.1 uncultured Lachnospiraceae bacterium | reverse complement strand
GCTTCCCTCCCGGAAAAGCCAAGCTGGGCGATCGCCTCGGTTCGCACCTGACCGGCCCTTCGATCTGATTGACCGCTCCCGGAACGCCCTGCATCCTGCCCTGCCCCGTCCCAAAACCATCTGGCCGCTGCAAAGCCCCCACGCTGCGGACAGCGGTTAAGCCATCTGCCGGACGTTTCGGCATATGTTTCAAACCTCCGGGAAAAGCACAGAAAGCTCCTTCATCGACACGCCGCCCTCTGCCATTTTCAGGAGCATCCCCGCATACTGTTCCGGAACCGCAAATGCCATACTGATGCAATCCCTCATCTGGCGGAGCAGCTGCCCATCCTCCATACTGGCATCACAGGCCTGGCTTAATCGGTAGACCAGTGTGGTTTCCTGCGCGTCTATCGCAAAGCCGCCGCACGGAAGATAGAAATTCAGTTTGGAAATCCCATATGCCAGAAGCGGTGCATACTTCTTTACAAGCCCATTTGTCAACGTGACCATTGCCGAAAACAAAAGCAGCCCGGCATCACCTGCGGGCCTGAAAAAGAATTCTCCCAGCGCCTCTGTCTGTGCGCTCCCATATCCGGTTTCCAGAATACGGAGTACATCCATCTGCGTGCCAAGCTCCTCTGCCAAAAACAGCGAAAGCTCCGCAAAGTCCCCTGCCAGTTCTTTTCCCAGCCTGGACAACAGGCTGCGTTCCCGTTCCTGCATCATGTTTTTCTCCTTTGATATACCGTGCATAAAACGATTCAAATATGGAATCTCCGCTCCAGCTCCTTCCTCGCATCCGCACCGCCGATCAGGACTGTCCCCAAGAACACCAGTACGGATATAATCAGCGCGGATTCTGCCAGGATGGGCTGCTTCATCAGGCCAAACCCGACCAGCACGAACAGCAGTCCCGACAGGATGATATTTGCAATTTCATAAAGCATATAGCTGTACCAGTAGCGCCTGTTGACGATCATCAACAGCAGGACAATGACATTGCAGCAGAAGATTGCGGAAGGCAGCGCAAAACTCGTGGACCAGCCCTGGAACCCCATCACCCAGTCACAGAGCACGCAAAAGAGCAGCACGTCCACGATCGTCCAGTTGATCCGCGCCAGATAGCCGCAAAACTGATTCACATACAGCGAATACAGATGGAACACCGCCGCGCCTGCCCCAAACACGAGAAACGACCAGTGGGACCGGGGATTGACCTGGAAGTTTACAACCCCGCAGATAATATCCGCCGCCAGCACCAAAAAGAGGATGATCCGGCGGACAACCCTTTGTGCCCGGATCTTCGCCCAAAGTTCCGGATAGCCCTGCCCCCGGTAAATGACCCTTCCACGATCCGGGCAGTTCTTTGCCACCCCCCGGCACAGCGGGCAGACATCTTCACCATCCAACAGGATGACGCCGCATTTTACACATTCCTTCTGCGTCTGCTCCTCCATAGAAGCCTCCCTCCTCCCCCGTTCCAATGTGCTCACACATACCAAACCCCATTCGTCTCGATCGAAACATCCACGCCGTCCTTCGCAATCCGGCGGAAAAAGTGTTTCTGGACACTGGTATCAACCAGTGCGGAACTGATCGAGATCGTCAGGATATCCTCAAAGGACATCAGTCCCACTTTGATATATTGCCCGGCAGAAAACGTCAGGTAACAATGGAAGCCTGCAAAATACGGCTTATACTCCTCTGCCACGTCGATTCTTCCCATATTCGTGACCGTCGTCGTATTTGCCAGCGCTTTTTTCATATAGACCAGCCGGATCGCCGCATTCTTGAGCGGCAGCGGCACCAGCTTTGCAACGAACACCTGTTCATTCGATACATTATATGAGAAAATCGCCTCCAGATTTTCCTTCGTAATCTGGCTCCGCAGGCTCTCCGCCGTCAGCTGTGCGATTTCTTCGAACGTATAATCTTCACGTTCCGGTGCAAATTCCGCGGAAACCATCACGAAGAAATTCTTTGTCGTCATCGAATCAAAATAGGGACGCAGGTTCACCGGCACTGCCACACGGATCGGACGGTTCTTCCGGATCTTGCCGCGGTATGCCTTCCATGTCGCATAAATAAAGTCCGCCACCAGATATTCATTGATGCTGATGCCATAGCGTTTTGCAACTTCTTTGATCTGCTGCACCGAAATCCGTCCATGCATAATGCCGAAGCTCTGTCCCGGCAGTTTCTCCCCTTTGATCAGAAACGCCGGCGTTGATTTATACACGCTTTTCGAAGGTTTCCGGTAATTCCGCAGGAAACTGTCCTCCCGATCCAATGATGTCCCGGCGCTCAGCCCGTCCCCCACCTTCTCCCGCAGGTCACTGTGGGACAGACGCAGGTATTCATAACACAGTTCCTTCAGGAAGCCCACGCCGCCGCTCCCATCCGCAAGGACATGGAACACTTCCAGATTGATCCTGCACCCGAAATAACACACCCGGAACAGATAGCTGTTGCTCCTGGATTCATGGATATAGCGGCAGGGATAATTATGCTCTTTGCGCACCTTCGGCGCCGGCTTGACATTTTCTTCCAGATAATACCAGAAAACGCCCCTGCGAAGCCGCTGTTTGAACCCTGGAAAATGCGGCAGGGTATTCGCCAGTGCCTCCTGCAGGAGCGTACCGGAAATCTCTTCTTTCAGTTCTGCCGCAATCCGGTAGGTATTGGACATTTCTTCCCCGGCTATGACCGGAAAGACATTTGCTGTGTTGTCCAGTTTTTCCCAGCTGCGCGCCCTGTGTCTGCGCCTTTTTCCAGCCATGTTCCTTCTCCTCCCCCAACAAAACGAAGGGAGCCGCCGAA
This sequence comes from uncultured Lachnospiraceae bacterium, assembly GCA_902797565.1. Lineage (GTDB taxonomy): Bacteria > Bacillota > Clostridia > Lachnospirales > Lachnospiraceae > Weimeria. The sequence goes on along the minus strand of CADBTO010000065.1, from coordinate 4,912 downwards.
GCCGCCCCCTTTCTTTCGTCTCAGATTAAATCCGAGAAATTTGATAGCGTCCCGGAATTGTATTTTCCGCTGGAATCATAGCCTCCATTCCCGCTCGCCTGTGCATTCGCATAGTAGCTGATACTGGAAACATTCCCGGAAACATTCTTTCCATAGCTATTCGTCCCGGAAAAGACACGCTTGATTTCATCCGCCGTCGCTTCCTTCAGCTTATCAGCATCCACGGACAGATGGCCGCTCTTCGCGTCTACAGAAATCCCGATCTTTTCCAGATCACGCGATGCCGCCCTAGTATTGCTGCCCAGATTCTTCACACCTGTCTTCACGCCGCTTGTAGAAGAAGATGCGCCCGTATCCACCATATCATTATAGTCCGAAACGAAATCCTTCACAGCAGACTCCAGCTTGTCCCGATCCACGGCTTTCGTGGTATTCCCGGAAGCGTCCTTCGTCTCAATTTCCTTGTAGGTATCCTGATCCATCAGTTTTGCCGTAGAATCTGCAAGTTCTGCAGCCGCGCTTGCCTCTGTCTTTTCAGCCTTTGTTGCAGAACCATTGAGCGAAGCGTCATCCGTCGTCTTGCCCAGACGTTCCTTCTGCTTCTTCTCATACTCGGCATTTGCTTTCTTCTCGTAATCGGTACGCTTTACTTCCTTGTAATCCTTGATATCCTTGGGTTGTGTCTTGGTGTCCTCCCCATCCATGGAATAATACGCACGCAATAGTTTCCCATAGGAACCATCTTTAATGCTGCTGTAATCACTCATCAGGGATGTAAGGGCATTGACACCCGTCGGTTTTGCAAGGCTGGAGAACAGCGTACTGAACGAATCTGAAGTCAGGGAAGATACATTCATACTCATTCGACACACCTCCTTATTGAAGAACTCCTTGGTGCGCGCACATCTTGGCGCTACAACACCTCGCACAGCCGTGCAGTTTTTTCCGCAGCTTGCGGAGTCCTCTGACGTCCTTGTCCTATCTACGTTCCTAATGAGGCAAAACTCTGCCCCATAAAATTCCACAACTCATTATAACACATTCAAATCTGCCAGTCAATGGGGGTTTGCCCATTTTTTGTCAAAAAATCATTGGTTTTTGAGAAATGGCGGCAGCCAAAAAATCCACGAAATGCGGACAGTGGGCTGGGATGCGGTGCTTTGAGAACGAGATGCCCCGGATTCGTCAGAAGCGGTTCCTTCTGCTGTGCGGGCCTGCCCCAAAGCAGGTAGACCACCGGCGTCTTCTTCTCATTCACCTTGCGGATCACCGCCTCGGTAAACGTTTCCCAGCCGATGCCCGCATGCGAATGCGCCTCATGGGCACGGACTGTCAGCACATTATTCAGAAGCAGCACGCCCTGGTTCGCCCACGGCACCAGACAGCCGGATTTCGGGATGCTGCAGCCCAGATCCACAGCGATCTCCTTGTAGATATTCGAAAGGGACGGCGGAATCGGAACGCCTTCTTTCACAGAAAAAGACAGTCCGTGCGCCTGCCCCGGCTCGTGGTAGGGATCCTGTCCGAGGATCACCACCTTCACCTTCTCATACGGAGTCAGGTGGAAAGCTGTAAACAATTCCGAAGCAGGCGGATATACCGTATGCTCCCTGTACTCCCGCTGGACCGTCTCATATAGTTTCTTATAATACGGCTTTCTGAATTCCTCCGAGAGGATCGGAAGCCAGTCATTTGAAATTGCAGGCATTTTCTCACCTTTTACACCCATTTAAGACTGCCGCACAGGAACACCCTGCTCTGCCAGATACTTCTTCAGCTCCGCAATCTCCAGTTCTTTATAATGAAATAACGATGCAGCAAGTGCCGCCTCAGCGCCGCCTTCCGTCAGTGCCTCCAGGAAATGCTCCTTCGTCCCGGCACCGCCGGACGCAATGACCGGAATCCGGACAATTGACGAAACTGCTTTTGTCAAGGGGATGTCATAACCCGCCTTCGTTCCGTCACAGTCCATACTCGTGAGCAGGATCTCACCGGCTCCGAGCCGTTCCACCTCTGCCGCCCATTCCAGTGCATCGATCCCGGTATCCACTCTCCCGCCGTATTTGTAAATATTCCATCCGCTGCCGTCTTCCCGCCGTTTTGCATCAATTGCAACGACCACGCACTGGCTGCCGAATTTATCTGCCGCCTGCGCAATCAGCTGTTTGTTTTCGATTGCCGCAGAATTAACCGAAACCTTGTCCGCGCCTTCCCGAAGCACCTGACGGAAATCTTCCACCGTCCGGATCCCCCCGCCAACCGTAAACGGGATGAACAACTTCTCCGACACACGCCGGACGAGTTCCACAACGGTTGCACGATGGTCGGAGGATGCCGTAATATCCAGAAACACCACTTCATCCGCACCCGCCTTGTCATAGGCAGATGCTACTTCCACCGGATCCCCGGCATCCCGCAGATCCACAAAATTGATGCCCTTCACGACCCTTCCATCATTCACATCCAGACAAGGGATAATCCGCTTCGTCAGCATACCGGCACCTCCAAAAAGTTTTTCAGGATTGCAAGCCCCAGTTCCCCGCTCTTTTCCGGGTGGAACTGGCAGGCAAACAAATTGCCATGTTCTACCGCTGCATGGAATCGCAGCCCATAATCACATGACGCAGCCACATCCTCAGGATGCGCCGCTTGCAGGCAAAAGGAATGCACAAAATAGACAAAACTCTGATCCGGAATGTTCCGGAACAGTCTGCTACCTTCCTGTTCCATCCGGATCTGGTTCCATCCGATCTGAGGAATCTTCCGCCCGTCCCCTTCCGGAAGCCGGACCACCTTGCCTTCCAGCAGGGACAGCCCGCGCACACCCGGCGACTCCTCGCTTTCTTCAAAGAACAGCTGCAGCCCCAGACAGATCCCCAAAAGCGGTCTCTGCCGCTTTACCACCGTCTGAATGACTTCCGGAAGCCCGAAACGCGCCAGATTTTCCATCGCATCGCCAAAAGAACCCACACCCGGCAGGATCACGCGGTCTGCCGCCAGGATCTTGCTTTCCTCCCTTGTAACAAGAGCCTGTTCCCCCAAAAAGGAACAGGCTTTCTCAACGCTCTTGATATTCCCAGCATCATAATCTATTATAGCTACCATATTTGAGAACTCCTTTGTGTGCGCCTTTTCTTCCGGTAGGGCGCTTCATTTTCGCAGCCTTCGCTGCTCAAATAAACCGCTTTTGTGACTGCGTGAGGATGCGATGCTTCGCATCGAACCTCACTACGTCCGACGAACCTGCGCACAGTCGGAGTTTTGCTTGAGAACTCCTTTGTGTGCGCTTATGTCCCCGATAGCGCGGTGCTTTAGCGCAGCAGTCGCTGCACTAAAACACCGCCTCTGTGACTCCGTGAGGATGCGTCGCTTTGCTCCGAACCTCACTACGTCCGACGAACCTGCGCACAGTCGGAGTTTTTGTTAAATCTCCTTTGTGTGCGCCTTTGCCCCCCATCACTTCTCCGGCTTCAGGCCCGCCGCCTGCACAACCTCCCAAAGCTTGCGTGTATAGTCCTGACGATCACGGATCAAAAAGATTTTATGCGCTTCTTTAGAAGAAAGATTGAACTGGTTCTTCAGTGCCTTGGTAATGCTCTGCCCGAGCACACGGTATTCTTCTTCAACCTCCAGCACTTCGGCCGCCTCTTTCCCTTCCCGGTAAATCCGGTTTCCAATGATCAGGCTGTCCAAAGCATAAGTATAACGCTTCTGCTTCATTCCTGCCTTGTACGCGTCATAACGCAGCTGCATCGAACCCAGGAGTTCTGTCTGTTCTTTGAGGACAGCCGCTTCGTTATCCAGATCGCTCATCTCGTTCAATGTGGAAAATGCCGAAAAGAAATCACTGTCTTCAAACGACTTCCGAGCCTGTTCCCCAACAATATTTCCCGGAAGAAACTTCAGCAGCACAAATACACAGATAATCAGAGAGACCGCAAAAATCAACGGCGGCACAAGCCCGCCAATCGGAACTTTTGGAGAATTATCCGGCGCCTTTTCTTTTTTGGGTTTGGGTGTCTTCTCTTTCTTCGGTTTCGGCTCCTTTTTCGGCTTCGGCTCTTTTTTCTTCTTCTCTTTCTTTTCCTTTTTTTCTTTTTTGGGTGCCTCTTCTGCAGCCATTTCTGCTAAAATCTGGTCATTTTCATCTGCCAGCTCCTTTGCGGAAGGCTTGGACTTGTCCCCTCCTTCTTCCTCGTCGTCATCATCGCTGCTAAAAAATCCGGCAATCGCACCCAGAATCGCTGCAAACGGGTTCTTTTTGGGCTTTGCTTCCGCTTCCGGACCACCCTCTGAACCATCCGCCGCAGGAACACTGCCAGCCGCATCTGCCGCCTGGTCAAAAGTGGCCTGCGCCTCTCCAAGCACATTCCCGCTCTCGTTCATATTCAGAAGGTCACTGATGTCCGTCAGGTTTTCATCTCCCTCTCCACCGGAAAGCATCGCTTCCAGATCCAGCTCATCTCCGCTTTCGTCCATCAGCTCCACCTCCTTTGCCTCGGCACTTTCCATCAAATTGTCAGGCAAAGGCAGCTCTTCATCCATCCCCCCCGCATCCAGATCCGCCGCTTCAAAGGCCCCTGTGTCTTCTGAACCAGCTTTTTTTGCTTCAGAAACAATCGACGTGATATTGTCCATCAAGTCATCGTCTCGCGCCCCGCCGGAAGAATCTCCAAACTGGTCTTCGAAATTTCCCAGTCCAAGATCCATTCCGCTATCAGCGGCAGGGTCTTCGAAAAACTGCTCCAGATTTCCGATCCCGCCGTCATCTGCCTCTTCTGTCCTGCGGCGGCTTTTCCGCCTTCCGCCAGATCTCCTGCCGGAAAGTGCCCGCCGTTCCTCACCACTCAGATAATTACTTTCAAATTCTCTCAGGAAGGCATCGTCATCTGTGCCCCCCATCCACTCGTCT
>CADBTO010000064.1 GCA_902797565.1 uncultured Lachnospiraceae bacterium | reverse complement strand
CTGGACCACCACATCCGTCTCCTGAACCGTACCAATAATGTCCCCTCCGCTGACTGCCTCACCAACACGCACAGAAGGCTTGAATGCCCACTTCTTGCTCCGGTTCAGCGACGGCACTTCCACACCACGCTGCAGAAGGTTCGAACCGGAGGTCGCGATAATATCTTCCAGAGGCCGCTGGATTCCGTCATAGATATTCCCAATCAGCCCCGGTCCAAGCTCCACGCTCATCGGAACCCCGGTAGACTCCACCGGCGTACCTGGTCCAAGGCCTGATGTTTCCTCATACACCTGGATGGAAGCCTGGTCACCATGCATCTCAATGATCTCGCCGATCAAACGCTGCTCGCTGACACGAACCACATCGAACATATTCGCGTCCTTCATGTTTTCAGCAATGACGAGGGGCCCGGCCACTTTTTTGATTGTACCTAAGCTCATTCTATACTCCTAATGAAACCTAATTATTTCCAAATATAATATCTGAACCGACCGCCTGCTCCACACTGCGCTTGACCGCAGCAAGACCTGCGCCGGTATTCCCGGAAGCTCCGGGGATCAGGATGATCGCCGGAAGCCTGGCACTGGCATAACGCTGTATATGCCGGTCGATCTTTGCCGCCAATGCCTCTGTGACAAAGATGACTGCGTAATGTTCCTCGGCAAGCTCATGCAGCTTTTTGGCAGCTTTGTCTATGTCGCTGACAGGAAATGTGTCCAGTCCCAGGGTAGCAAAGCCAAAGATGCTGTCCCAGTCACCGAGAACTGCAATTTTATACATAGGTTTTCCTCACCCTTTCCCTGATCTGCTCTTCCACCAGATCATTCAGCTTGCCCGTCAGGATAATCCGTACAGAACGGATCTCACTTTCCCTCGCCAGAATATAAGCTGCCAGAGGCCCAATGGTGAACGGATGGTATAATTCCTGCCGGATGCTGTCCATCATGCGGTCGTCACACCATTTTTCAAACGCCGAAGGCGATTTTTTCAGCTCTGAAAGCGCATCCGAATACACCGTGGACTCCAGGTACTTCATGATCTCGTCTTCCCCGGACCCGGCAGCCGCCGCGAGCCTGGACACATCCAGCGTATCGCATGGCGCAAGCGCACGCGCGGCAAACTCCGCATCCTTCTTCGCCTTTGCACAGCGGACGGCAATTTTGATATCCGTCGTCGCAACAGTCAGCTCGCCATACTCCTTCAGGATCCTGTTTTCGCAGGCCTTCCCTGCGCGCCCGATGTCCTCAAGCGCCGCACGGTCCACCGTCACATCACAAAGCTGCCCGTCGCGCGTATGGAGCAAAAGATCCATCGCCTCCCTGGCACCTTCCTGCATCCGCTCCGGCAGTGCCCCAAAGTCCTGTTCCGCTATGGCTTTTCTGATCTGCTCATACGGAATCGTCGTCCCTTCTTTCATATAGATGCCCGGCACCTCCTGGGACGTGCACGCTTCTTTGATTGCTGCTTTCAGATTGTGGTAATCGTTCGCATACAGGAAGACATCAAAGGCAGACATATCCCCGCCTGTCAGCTCCCGGATCAGATCCCACGTCTTCTTCTGCTCGAAGGAAAGCATCGCCTCAATCGCTTCATTGGACTCGCCATCTGCCTTCCAGCCCCGCTCAGAAAGAATGGAAAGGCACTCCCGCATCGTCTTTGCCGACAGAAGCTGCTCCATAAAGGCTCCTGTCAGCAGGGAAAGCTCATTCGCACGAATCCTCGCCACCGCATAGGTATATTGTTTTTCCATAAACACCTCCCTGCGGTCATCCTTCAAACAGTATCTTCTTCACAAGATCAAACAGCTCATCCGCCTTTGATTCAAAAATCGCGTCGAAGGAACAATTCTCTTCCACACCGCCATAGGACAGTACGAATCCGCCCTGGATGTTCACAGGCGTCTTGTCCAGGGAGAGCCTGCTCCCGGCAGGAAGGGTATCTTTCATTTTCTTTTCAAAATCCGCCGGTATCCTGGCAAGATCCTTTTTGGAAAAACGGATCGTTCCGTCTCCCGCCTGGACGTTCTTCCCAAGCACCTTCAGGATGCTGTCGAAGTAGGTGGCGTCATCAAAGGCAAGCGCCTTTGTTTTTGCCGCTTCGACCACCTCAGAGATCAGCCGCTGCTTCTCCTCCAGAAGGGCACGCCTGTGCACCAGCTGTGCAGAAGACTCTGCCCTGGAAGAAGCGTCTGCGACACGCGCCTCGCTTGCCGCCCGGATCTTCGCCGCTTCCTCTTGTGCATTCTTCCTGGCGTCTGCACGGATCTTCTCCGCTTCCTTGTTCGCCTCTTCTGTGATTTGACGGACAGCAGCGTCGGATTCCGATTTGATCTCTCCGATGATTTTTTCTAAACCCGTCATAATACCTCCTGGTTTCAAACAATTATTTAATTCCGAAAATAGACAGGATTGAAACAAGAAGTGCAAGGATCGCGTAAGTCTCAACCATTGCCGGGAAAATCATCGCTTTACCAAACTCAGACGGCTTCTTTGCCACAAGCGCAATACCCGCCACAGATGCGTTAGACTGCTGCATTGCAGAGAACAGACCGACGAATGCCATCGGAAGGCAGGCAACCAGATACAAAAGCCCCTGCTCAATGCTCAGGCTCGCTTCGCCGCCCATGATGCCAATCCGTGTCAGCG
>CADBTO010000063.1 GCA_902797565.1 uncultured Lachnospiraceae bacterium | reverse complement strand
TAGAACGCCTGCATCGTTCCCAGCCCGTTTCCCTTTCCACAGCGGGTATCCCAGCCTTCTATGTGCCTCACGCACAAAACTCCCGTTTTCTTCCAGTAACTTCGCTTCCCGGAGTGCCGTTACAGCCTCCATGATTCCACTGCCGCAGATGCCCTTCGCTTCACCACCCCCGACTACTTCCAAAAACCCCCGGACGCCTCCATTCGGAAAGACACGCTTCACGCCGCAGATCGCACCTGTTTTGTACGGCATCCCGGCAGAAATATTTCCTGCCTCAAACGCAGGTCCGGCTGCAGCAGACGCTGCCCAGAACTGCGTTCCATCCCAAAGCAGGATTTCCCCGTTGGTTCCCAGATCCACCAAAAGGCTTGGTGCTTCCTGATGGTCCATCCCCAGGACAAATGCCCCGGACAGAACATCTCCACCGATAAAGGCGGAGACCGACGGGAGAATCGTTATGTCATAATACTGTGATGCACGATGCTCTTTTCGCGGCAACGCCACCTTTCCCTCAAAAAAAGACACCTCTCCACATGGAAACGGGTACTGCCCCATCCCGGAAACCGGCTCCCCCAAAAACAATTTCCGCATCGTCGTATTCGCAGACACCACTATACGGATGTTCTCCTTGGGAAATTCTCCACCGGGTTCCGGTTTTTCCCACTTCAATACATCCCCGCCGGATTCCGGTTTTTCACACTCCAATACATCCCCACCGGATTCCGGTTTTTCACACTCCAATACATCCCCACCGGGTTCCTGCCACCGCCCCCCGCATTCTTCGAACAGCTGGCAGCACGCATTTCCGATGGCTTCCCGAATCCATATACACAGCTTCTCCCGAACCCCTTCCTGCATTTCTGCACACCGGATCCGCGACAACACGTCCACGCCAAACTTCCTCTGCGGGTTAAAAAACACGTTCTGTGCCAGTATCCTCCCGCTGCAGCATAGTGCAACGGCAACCGTCGTCGTTCCGATGTCCACAGCGAAACCACAGGGATCCTCTATCACCCCGGCAGCCCGCTCAGAAGTCTCTGCGGCAGTCTCCACTTCGCCTTTCACCGGATCCAACATCCTTCTTCCATCCCCCATCTCCAAACAAACGGGGGACGCAAACCTGCGTCCCCCGGAAAGTTTTGCCTTTGCCTTATGCTGAGGCTTCTCCTTCTGACTCTGCTTCCTCTTCCCTGTGCATGGAAAAGCTGTCCAGGTCGTATTTGCGCAGGTTTTCGTGAACACCACGTCCATCCGCCTGCTTGAGCAGGGTCTCGCGATCCTTCTTGAAATAATTCTGCTCCTTGAATGCCGAAGGTCCGCCCACGCAGCCGCCGCTGCAGATCATCCCTTCGATGAAGTCTTCCTGAAGCCGATCCACCTTCATCAGCATCAGTGCCTTCTTGCATTCGTCCGCGCCATTTGCCACATTGACCTTGGCGTCAATCTCGTCCTCAGACTCTTTCAGGCATTGCAGCACTGCTGCCGTTACGCCGCCAGACTGCGCGAAACGTTTCCCGTAAATCGAAGACTCCTGATAAGTGTTCGATCCTTCCGGATACAGTTCCACACCCTTCGCCGCCATAATCGCACGGATCTCGCTGAAGGTCAGGACATAATCTGCATTCCCTTCGATTCCAAACTCCATTGCCTCGCTCTTCTTGGCAATGCAGGGCCCGATAAAGACACAGATCGCTTCCGGATCCTTCGCCTTAATATACCGGGACACTGCGCACATCGGTGAAACCGTCGTGGAAATATTCCCGGCAAGCGGCTCATAATGCCGCCGGATCATATTCACAAACGCCGGACAGCAGCTCGTTGTCTTCTTCTGGCCCGCTTTATATGCTTCGCTCCACTCCTCTGCCTCTGCCGCCGCTGTCAGATCCCCGCCAAGGCCCACTTCGATGAAATCAATAAAGCCCAGCTGCTTCATCGCCTTCTTCCAGCTGTTCATCGTGACCTTGGAACCAAACTGCCCTTCGGTCGCAGGTGCTGCCATTGCGTAAATCCGTTTCTTCGCCTTGAGTGCTTCAATAACCGGCACAATATATGCCTTCGATGCAATTGCGCCGAACGGGCAGCGATGGATACAGTGTCCGCAGCGGATACACTTCTTTTCATCGATGACAGAAATCCCATGATCATCATAGGTGATTGCATCCACCGGGCAGGCAAATTTGCAGGGCCGCTTAAGTGCCGCAATCGCATGGTACGGGCAAGCCTTCGCGCACATCCCGCATTCCTTACACTTCTGCGGATCAATATAGGAACGATGGATCCCATTGTGGCAAGCGTCAAACTTGCAGGCGTTGACACACGCCTTCCCGATGCAGTTCATACAGTTATCCGTGACCACGTAGCTGGAAATCGGACAGTCCTCGCAGGCAGAGTGGATGACCTGAATGATATTCCCGTCATCATGATGCCCCGGAGCCTTGCCCATTGCCAGTTTCACACGCTCCCGGATGATCTCCCGCTCCTTGTAGATGCAGCAGCGGAACTGCGCCTGCGGTCCCGGGATCAGCTCCTTTGCAATGTTTTCCTTCTCTTCCTCCAACCTGCCCTGATATGCCAGCTCCGCCACCCTCCGGAGCACTTTGTGTTTAATGTTTATGACGCCTTCATCAGCATACATATACGCACCTCCTATTTTAGAACTCCTTTGTGTGCGCATCCCATTCCAGCAGCGCGGTCCTTTTTCGCAGCCTGTGCTGCTCAAAAAAACCGCCTCTGTGACTGCGTGAGGATGCGCCGCTCCGCGTCGAACCTCACTCCGTCTGACGATACCTCGCACAGTCGGAGTTTGGTTTATGATTTTTCGAACGCCTACACCTCCACCACCGGCACGACGCCGACGGCATCCGACTTGAGCACGTCCTTCTTGTGGTTCTCCCGCTTCATCTCATACATCCGCTGATCCGCCAGCTTGTACACCTTCTCCGGATCAATCGGGTTTCCCCGTACCTCCTCGTTGCTGGCCTCACCATAGGCAGCCCGGATATTGAAATCCAGCGTTTCGCTCTTGTCCTGTTCCAACCGCACCATCCGGATCACACGCCGCGCCAGTTCCCGCTTATTACCGCCACGGACAATCACCACGAACTCATCTCCGCCCATCCTTACGCACGTCCCGTAATCCGAAAACGCCTCCTTCAGAATCTCCCCAAAACTCTTGATCAGAAGATCCCCGGCAGCGTGCCCCAGATTATCATTGATCCGTTTCAAGCCATTGACATCAATGCTGATGATGCTGTACTTGTCACAAGACAATAGCTTTTCAAATTCCATTTCGCAATATGCGCGGTTATATAACCCCGTCAGCACATCCTGATATGCCTTCTTCTGCAGATGCTCCCGCTCATTCTGCATCAAAAAGGCATCATATACATAAAACAGATACCCCATGATCAACAGGATGATAAAAATCAATGTTCCAACCGGCAATGCTGAAAACCGCACAAACGCATAACTCGTCCCAAATGTGGCCATCATCGCAAACCGCACCAGGTCAATCGCAGAAACAGCGATCATCACGATAATCCCAAAATACAAGGTCTTTTCAGAGTTTCCCATTTCCCGGAATGGGCGGTAGGTTCCAATCAGCCCGCCGATAATTCCGAAAATACAGATATAATGATAGACGTGCAGTGTCCTGCAAATATGGACAACATTGAAAATATGCAGCACGATTGATGCGATCAGAAAAACCACCAGCGCAAGCGTGATGCCGTATACCAGATACTTCCGCCAGGCTTTCCGGTTTTTCCCGTCAAATGAAGCATCCACCAGCCGCATTACGGGGATTGGTGCCGTATACAACAGGATATATTCGATCATTGTATTCCAGGCAAAATCGCTCGAAAAGAACTGGATCAGCCTGGAATTGCACAGTGACCAGCCCCCCATGGAAATGGCAAGCATGCCGATCAGCAGCAGCCTTTCATATTCCTGCCTGAAAAAGTGGAACACGATCCCAAGAACCGGCAGCTCAACACCCAGTACAAACAGAAATACCGCCACCACGAAAATAAAGATATTCTTCCGCAGCAGCATCGCCATATCCCTGGCTGCGTCCACCAGATCCACCTGCGAAACAGAGTAGAATGCGTGATCATCCCCGGCTGTCAGCCGGATCTCCAATTCATCGCCGGCATTCTGGTCCATCAGACGGATATGCTGGAGCGCTCCACCCACCATTTTCTTTTTTTCAAACAGATCCTTCCCGTAGGAATACACCTGCTCTCCATTCAAATACACCTCGACGACAGACTGGAAGCTTTGGAACATGAGCGTTGCCTGCTCCGGCGCATTCTCCGGGATGATGTTCCGCATCGTCACAACTTCCCCCCGGTGGATCGCGCGTTCCAGCTTGAACGTATCCAGACTCTGTTCACGGTAAATCGTATTATGGAATTCCTCACTGCCCGCTTCTCTGCTCGATACTTCAATCTCCCAGCCTTCCCTGATGGGTACGGTGTCATAATGCTTCGTCTGCCCCAGCAGCCGGGTAAACAGTACCACAACTACAAGGACAATCAGAAGCTCGCAGGCCAGCTGGAGGATGTTGAACGCAGTGAAGTCCTTCAGTTTCTCTCTTATCATCATGTAAGAACTCCTTGGTGCGCTTTTCGATATTCGATACTGCGATTACATTATTCGGCTTTGCCGAAGAATGTAACCGCTTCTGTGG
>CADBTO010000062.1 GCA_902797565.1 uncultured Lachnospiraceae bacterium | reverse complement strand
TTCCAGTATAAACCACATCATCAATGACCGGCGCAGCAGACGTAATGGCCATTCCGCCCGCACTCGAAGACGGCCTCCATACGTTCCCGTCCATATCCATCAGCGGATTCTCATCCGGTGCTGAATAATACAGGCTGTAATTTCCGGACGGCAGTGCCTCTTCCAGCTGCAAATGGACATAGGACTTCGGCCATGCGCTCCCGGTGTTTTTAACCTCGATGCCGGACCACACAGGTGTCTCGCCGGACGAACTCCCACTTGCAAAGAAATAACCGGGCTCCGGTACGGAACCGGCCTTCAGGTTCCGGTCAAAATACAGGTATACATCCTTCCGGGCTTTGTTGATATACGCCGCAACCGGTGCAAATTCATTGTGCTGTGTGGAACCGGTGCCGGAAGATGATCCCGTTCCCGCCTCATCATAACCTTTGAGTCCGGAAAGCGAAGACACCTGGGTCTTCAGGACATCTCTCGTACTGCTGCCCCCGGACTCCAGGACAGAAAAGACTGTACAGCCAGACTGCGCCACATACGCTGCCACTGCCTCCGGGATACGGAACGTGCTGTGGTGCTCCCCGGAATCGGAAACATCCAGAAATCCGTAATCCAGCGTCCCGTTTCCTGCCGAAGAAGAACTCATCCCAACTGCATCGCCGCTGGATTCCGAAACACTGCCCGTATGCCCATGCAATACTGCGGCCACATCTGCAGAATACCCGTTCAACGCCAGGACATGATAAATCCGGACCGGCTGTGCCTCACTTGCAACGTTCTCCTTGAGCCGGTAGGCCACATCCACCCCGTCACCGGCACTGTTTACTGTGATCTTCGGATAATCCGCCTCGAAGCGGTCTTCTGCGGGATTCGTCCCGGACGAAGGCTCCCAGCCTGGCTCGCCGGATGGCTGGCCCGACCCGCCAGATGACTGGCCCTGCTCACCAGATGGCTGGTCCGACTGCCCCTCTTCCTGTTTGCCACTGGATGATCCTTCGCCGCTCCCACTGCTGCTTTCAGAGGATGAACTGCTGCTGCCCGATGCACCCGGATACACGCTGTATCCGCTGTACGGGGGACTGGCGGGCGCAGACGTATTCGTATTTCCGGCATCTGTGCCTGCATTCGAATCTGCATCCTTTCCTGTACCTGTCCCAGCCCCGTCATCTGCCTTCTCCGGCACCTTCCCCGTCTCCTGGTATTCCAGAAGGACCTCTACATCCAGATCCGTCGTTTCCCGGATCTTTGTCTGGAGATCTTTATCTTTCGCCACCTCATCCAGTGCAAATTTGGGAATATCTTCCGGCTTTACTTTTTCCACTTCATAATAAAAGGTCTCTGCATCCTGCCGTTCTATTACAATACTTTCTCCGCCGCGGACCGTGATGGTCTTCCGTTCCATCGTGACGGGATCCTGCACAGTATAGCTGACTTCCCCTTCCAAAAGAACCAGGCGGGACTTCGCATATGAAATCACATCCACAATCCCGGATGTCCCACGAACCCCGGACACCATCGAAGAAGTCCGGATATTCATCTTTTCTTTTGCCCCCAGGGGCTTCTGGACATTGAAAAACAGCTGCCCTTTTTTCACGGAAAGCTCCAGCTGCGAACCCTTCTGGCACAGGGAGACATCTGCGTTCTCCCCGATCTTCACAGCCTTGCTGCTGTCCAGACTGACATAGGCCTGGCTTTTCCCGCCCGTTGACAGGCGGTTTCCGTTATAAAGCCGCATCCCTTTTGATTTGCTGAGAATGGTTCCATTCATATTTTTCAGCGTCACAGTGCCGCTCGTCTTTTCCAGCCGCATCGTGGTCGCCCGCGCAGTTGCAGCCCATACCGGCTGTGCGCCGGGCGCACACATTACCAGTGCCAGCACTGCCGCAAGCAGGCCTGCGGCCACCTGGCACAGTTTCTTCTTTTTCTTCCTTCTCATCCTCTCTCCTCCCATATTTCGTGCACCATTAGATCAGATCCACATCCAAGCCTTTTTCTGCCAGCATCGCCTTCAGCTTTTCCACTGTCCCGGCGAGCTGTGTGATCTCCTTCTGGCTTCTTTGACGCTCCTCAGACAGCTGCTCGATCTTTTCCCGGCTTCTTTGGCGCTCCTCAGACAGCTGCTCGATCTTTTCCCGGCTTCTTTGGCGCTCCTCAGACAGCTGCTCGATCTCCTCTTTCTGCTGCGTGATCTCCTCTTTCTGCCTTTCGATCTCCTCCGCCTGCATCTCCATCCAACGCTGGTTCGTCCGATAGCGGCGCATCGCCTCTTCCCTCATCATGCACTGGATCCGCATCTGTTCATCCGTCGAGATCTCATAGATTGTTTCCGCCGCTTTCCCCAAAACCGGCAATTCTTTCGCCAACATCCTGATCTCCTCCCAGCTTTTCGCCTTAAAGAACTGCGCCCATTTGTCCAGCTTCCACTCCTTGTCCTCTTCCGTTGCCAGGCTGCTCTTGCCCAGTTCCATCACCTTGATCTTGAACTTGTCCGTATAAAGTTCGTGGCTTTTCTCGTTCAAAAGCGCATAGGATGCATAAAACTCCGGATGCTCCGGGAACAGAACAAAGTCAATCAGCCCGATCTGTATCACCGGACGGACTTCGATATAATCCTCCCCGCTGTTCAGATTGTCAAATTCCCGGCACAGGTAGGCCAGCGATCGCTCCGGCCAGTTCTTCTGGTTGATGACCTGCAGCTCGATATTCACCGTCACCTTCCCATTGATCTCCACCAGAAGGTCCAGGATGAACTCCTTGTCTTCAATGTAATTCCCCAGCTGGACCGGGTTCTTGATCCTGATCGATGTGATCTGGCCCGGCTTCCTGTGCAGCAGTGCCTCCAGCAATGCCGTCAGCACATCCTTGTTCATCTGCATCAGCGCCCGGAACTGGTAGTCATTCGTCATGGAAACCGGAACCGGGCCGCTCTGCTTCAAATATTCATAACTCCCTGTAGCCACTGTGCCCCTCCTTTTCGTCCTTTCCTGCAAAATATCCTGATACAGCCCGCACGTACTCAGGAATACACGGTTTCATACACCCAGCGGTACATGATCCGGCTGGCTGCCCTGCGCTGGGATGCCGTATAGGCCCGGCAGTCTTTCCAGGTCACGCCGCCATCGAGGCTGCATTCCAGATGGCGGACGACCTTCGGCACGGGCACGGGAGCAGGGCCTTCGTCTGCCGTTTTTTTCGTCGTTGCCAGAAGTGCTTCTGATGCGGCGGATTCATATGCCGTCTCTGTCTCTTTGCGCTTTGTTACGATCTGGTACGTTGTTTCCGGCGTAAGCAGTGAGAAGGTCCCGCCTTCCTGCCAGCTCTCCCCGCCGTCGATCGAATAAAGCTGGCCTGCCATTGCCTTGACCGTGATGGTGGTGTCGGTCGTGCCCACCAGTTCCGGGGCCTCCGGCGCATCCTGCGTGGTTTTCTTCACGGCCAGCGTCACATGGTTTGATTCCAGAAGTCCATGCGACGCATTCTGCGAAAGCACCGCCCAGACATCATAGGTCCCGACAGGGAGCACGGCGCTGCTGTCCCAGGCTGTCCCCTGCGAACCGCCCTGGCTGCTGGAACTGCCCTGGCTGCCGGAGGAACCCGACGCATCCGCTGCCGCATAATACACCGTTACCGTCTCGTCCGAGCCGGACAGCGGGTATCCTGTACCATTTGCATAGCTAGCTGTGACAGTTGGCGCTGTTCCCAGCCGGCTGCCATAGACCAGGGGGGATGGCGCTGCGATCGTGAGCGAAAGCTGCGAAGGCACCTGCACCTCTGCGGGCGCGCTGGCGTAGTCTGTCTCCTTCTCTCTATTCCGCTGTTCCAGAAGCAGGTAGATATGGTCCGACGCGGCATAATCGTCTGGTAGCACCAGCGTGCCTGTGCCGCTCGTTCCCACCGTATCCTCATTATCTACGGCCAGCTTGCCATAGAATTTCAGCGACGGGTTGGACGCCTCCCATGCCTGGTCCAGGATGATGGCCGTAAGCTGGTACTGATGCGCTGAATCGGGGCTATTCAGGCTCGTGACATAAGGCACGGTCAGCTGCCTGCTGCCGGAACTTCCGTCCACGTTTTCGATCGATGCATGCTCCCC
Source organism: uncultured Lachnospiraceae bacterium (assembly GCA_902797565.1). Lineage (GTDB taxonomy): Bacteria > Bacillota > Clostridia > Lachnospirales > Lachnospiraceae > Weimeria. The sequence goes on along the minus strand of CADBTO010000062.1, from coordinate 91 downwards.
GGTTGCCACCCCTACAATCAGTTCCTCATCCTTCAGCGTCAGTTTGTATTCCGCGCCGCTTGGACGCACGTTTGGAACAGGCGAAGCAAAC
>CADBTO010000061.1 GCA_902797565.1 uncultured Lachnospiraceae bacterium | reverse complement strand
GAAAAAACTGATTGGGGATCTGTCTGTATTTTTCAAGGGCCATGATGCGAAAGAGAATGAACAGCTGGTTCGGGACTGCTTGGAGGAGAATGATAACTATAAAAAATTCTATCAGGATACGATGGATGAAATTCTATCGTATGATTTTTCTCCGCGGATGCTGAATATCAACTGGATTACTGCAAATTTCCAGAGCCTGATGCGTATGCTGCACAAAGCAAACCGGTTCCGCAAGCTTCCAAAAGCTGTGGAACTGAGTCAATCAACAGATCAACTGCTGGTGGCGAAGCTGCGGCAGGCCGTTTCGATTGCTGCGGGGATTGGCGAGATTTTGCGGTATACCAATGGGGTTGATTTTACGCTGCTCGAAGCGTGCAAAGTTCAAACCGATGTGGTGGCGGAAATCCAAGATGATGAACTGAATCGGATTGATTTGGCCCGGAAGTTTATACAGACCGAGCTGGATGTGGAAGCGTCTATTTTGCGGGCAAAAGAGCCGGCGATTCAGGAGGAAGAGCAGAAGGAAGAGGCGGAGCGCGAGAAGGAGCGGCAGGGTATTCCGGCGGATATAGCGACACTTTCGCTTTCGGACTTTATAGATGCGATTGGGGAAAAGAACCGCGGGCAGGTGGTTTTTGAGCATGGGCATCTGAAGATTATCAACAATGGATACTTTAAGCGGAAGCAAACCGGGGTTGATTCGGCGGAGAATATCCAGGTGAAGCGGCAGTTTGTGGAAGTGGCGCTTCAGCGGCTCGAAGAGGAGAAGCGGGATGCGTATCGGATCTATTTGCTCGGGCTGGTGGGATTGACCGGTTCAGAGCAGGTCACAAAACCTTTGACTAGAAAACAGATTGTTCTGGTCATGCAAGAGATTCAGGGCCAGGATCTGTCCTATAAAAAAGTTCTTGTGGAGCAGGGAAATGAACATCTGAAGCAATATGCGCGGAGGGTGGACTCGCTGTTTGGCGAGGAACCGGGAGAACACGATACGTCGAGAGCAAGGAAGCGGAAAAAAGATGCAATCAAACGGAGGATACGCCAGATTTTGCGAAAAAAGAGGCAGGATTTGGGGAATATTTCTGAGCGGCGCCTGAATCGTCTGATTGATGAGCATATGGGTCTGTTGAAGGATGAGATCTACCGGAATGCACGGCTCATCGAAACCTCGCTTGAAAATATGAATGGGGGCGGGAATGCTGCCATTGCGGACAATGATGCCCTATGGGACAGGCTGGCTGCGGATGCGGTGCTGCTTCTGGCGGCCAAAAGCGAGAATATGCATCGAGCAGCGGCATGGAGGATGGATGAAACGATCAAAGAGGAGATTTGCGCGAGATCTGGAAAGCAGGATCTGACAGCGAAGATGGACAGCTTGTATGTTCCTGGTTTTTCGCTCGGCGCGGAGCGGGAATTCTTTGATTTAGTCATAGAAAATCGGGAACGTATGTTCGGAAATGAAATCGATGCCCATTTCCAGGAGGATTTGGAGCTGTTTTATCTTCTGGTGGATGCGGCGGCACATGTGGCGGATTTCAATCGCGAACTGGCAAACCGGAGCGGCAGCGAGATGCAGCTGGACAAGGATGCGGCGCTTCAGGCAGCAACCACGGTCAGTGTGATGATGGCGGAACGACAGGAAAACTTTGACAAGATTGCCGCGGCATTGCAGGGAACCGCATATGCTTCCGGTTATGAGCAGCTGAAGGCTCGGATTCAAAATGGTCTGGACTTTGCGCAGGCAGAAAAAGAATTGATCGAAGGATTTTCTGCGCAGCATGAAAATCTGCAGCATGATAAGGCGGAACAGGGTGTCCTGCTGATTCGAAAAATGAGCGCAGAGGAGGAGGAAATCTATGCCTCGCTTGCGGACAACGAAAAAAAGGCATGCGATGTCCTGCTCCTGCGGCAGGGGATGTCCGGATATATCAAAAATCCGAACGATGAAACGGTTCGTTCTGTGGTTGCGCTCCTTCATACATTGCGGGATCTTCCAAAAAACAAGGGGATTGTGCTCCCGATCAATTTGGGTGGAGCTGTGCTGAAACTGGAACAAAACAACATTGGAGAGCTGTCTGCATATTTTGGAAAGAAAAAGCTTCGTCTTCCTACCCAATCAGAGGGCTTGATCACGTTCATTGAGCGGGATATGTGCGATAATGTGGAAATTTATGGGACGGATGTGGTCAACCGGGAGATTGTTGATAGGATGGATCATCGGGCGGGCGCATACAAAAGCAGCGATCATACGCAGATGGGCAAGTTTGCGAAGGATCGGGATCTTGCCATGCGCATTCTGGTTGCTTTGAAGGCCAAAGAGAAACCGGAAAACGAGGATCAGGATATTTATGATTCCACATTTGATTCATTGTTCGGGAAAGCGAAGATTCCGTATTTTGAAAACACAGATACAGAAACGCTTGTGTTTTGGGTTCGGCAGTTTTTGAATACACCAACTGTGGACGGAAAGCGCGCAGTTTTGCGTGATATGGGGCGGCATGCTTATAAATTTGCAACAACGCAGCAGCTGAATGGGAAAGAAACCTATCAGCTGGTAGCCAAGTTGGACCAGGTGAACCAGGATGAGATTCCGGTTCGGCTGCTGTACCAGGATCAGATTGAAGACGAAGAAGAGGGCGGCGAGACTTGGACAGAGGAAGAACGGAAGGTGAAGAATCTGGTGGCAGATATGGTCTTTGGTTCCACATTCCGGTGGGATGAAGGAAGCGAGAAGCAGAAAGTGGAGCATATCGCCTTGTATAAGGACACCTTGCTTCGAAACTTTGAGGGACTGCAGCTGGTTCTCGCATCGGAGAATATGGAGTTCCTGGATCATGTGCTGAAAAAGTTGTCCCTGCCGGATCCGGAACCTGGGCAGCCGGATTTTAGGGATGATGTCTTTCGGAAGATTCAAATCTATTTGTCAGCGGCAGACAGGCATTATCAGCTGAAGGGAGCGTCCAAGGAAGAGTTTCTCGCGCGGGTGAACGATCCGGAAAACGAAGAGACTGTTGCTTCGGACGCGAGGAGCGCGGATATTTGGGTCGATCATTCCGCGTATGAAGCCTTCATAAAAATCCAGGAAGAAATGGCAAAAGCCGCGAACGACATGTTCAAGGAAAGACCAGCGGAGGAACCAGAGCATCTGGAACGGTTGGATGTGAAACATTTGTCCAGAGAGGAACGACAAAGGCGGCTTGCGGCACATAATAAAGAGCTGAAACGCAGGATTGCGCGAGAGGCCGGTGGAAACAAGGGACAGGGTGCGCTTACAAAGGAAATCCTTTCCACCTATTTTGAAAATTCCAGGACAGTGGATAAACGATATATGCTGGCATCTATGATCCGGCATGCCACACCCAAGCGTATCCTGCCGGAAAATGCAACGGAGGAGGAGAAGGAGCAGGAGATGGCGCGGCGCAGGGGCAATCTGCTGGCAGGAATGCTGAAAGGAGCAGGCCCATTGCTGCAGAAGATCATGCAAGGCCTGCCGGAGCAAGGAATGTCTCCGGAGATGAAGCAGGCAGTGAAGGATATGAAGTCAAATCTGCTGCCGATTCGGGAGGATGTGGTAAAAGCCCGGCTGATGTCCATGGTACAGCGCTCGGATGGACTGGTGACGCGGATTGATGTCACCAGATCTTTGGGGGCAGCATCTGTGGGACAGGCATTCCTTTGCAGGCTTTTTGGACCAAATCTTCCGGAGGAAGGGGAGGAGGTTGTCATCAAGCTTCTGCGGCCGGAAGCGGTGAACCGGATGAAGCGGGAACGGGATATCATCAATCGAGCCTGCGAAGCGGTGGACACCAGGCAGAATCCGTTCCAGGCGCAAGGACAGAAGGGAGCGGTATCCAAAACCACGGAGGGACAGATGAAGGCGATTTTTGACGAGCTGGATCTTTCTGTGGAAGCAAAGAAGGCAAATATCGGGGCAGTGTACAACAATGGCGACAAATCGGTTCGGAGTGTGGGTGTCAGCCAGCTGATTATGCCAAGTGCCAATACCTTGATGCTGGAAAAGGCAAATGGCACCACTGTGGACCGGTATATCAAGGATGTAAAATCGGGTGTCAGCGCGGTTATGGAACAGTATTACACGGTTGAAGATGGGAAGGTGGTTCGGGATGAGCAGACGAAGCGTCCGGTACTGAATTTCCAAGGGAAAGCCGCTGCTGTGACAAAAAGCCTGGACGATCTGGAGGAAATCCTCAGCCGTCTTGAGAGGCGGCAGAAGTACCTTGCAACTGTTGCGGAGAAATGGGTACAGGAAGGGATTTATGGAGAGGGATTCTATCATGGGGATCTTCATGCCGGAAATATTATGATCGATGATGATGGTGCAACGATCATTGATTTTGGAAACGCAACGAAGCTGGACGAGAACCAGAAAAAAGAGCTGACGAAGCTTACAGCTGCTTCTGCTGCAGCGGATGAGGACTATTTCCTGGAGGCCTTTGAGGCATTGCTTCCGGAGGGATCCAGAGGGGTCTTCCGGACCAACAAGCAGGCACTGAAGCGGGAGGTACAGGAAGCGTTCAGCCTGGGGAATAAGGAGTCCGCAGGGCTTCGGATTTCTCTGGTGCTTTTGAAGGCGCAGTCTTTGGGAATTGAGGTTCCGGCAGAGATCAACAATTTCTCGCAGTCCCAGATCCGGCTGCAGAATACGATGGATGAGGTGAATCAGTTGATCCAGGACATCCGGGAAGACATGGAGGAGCTTCGGCCGCAGGAGCAAGTGCAAAAGATTCGTCCGGCGCATACGGAACGGCCGAAACAGTTCTTCACAGTTATGACGGAAGTTTTGATGCGGAATATGGCAGTTTCTTTGGAACGGCTGAATCCGATTAAGGCATGGAAATATAAGCGGAAACTTGCTTGATGTCTGCTTCTGTGGAACGGCGGCATACGGACGCGAATCCGCCGGCAGGCTGGCATGCCGGCCTGCCGACAGTGAAAGGCGGGAGAAGATGAAGGTTTACAGAACAGTAGATGTGGACGGTGTCCTTCGGCTTGAAGAAGAGGGTGGAAGTTCTATTACGCTCATACAAGAGAAGGACATTGCACGCATCCTGTCCCTGTTTGTTTCGGCAGAGGGCAGAGAAACAGGGAAAGGGCGCAGGCTGATCCAGGCAGCGGAGCAGGAGGTGTATGCCAGGGGGATTCGCCGGATAGAAGCAGATTTTTCCGGAGAGATCCGGGGGCTGGACACTTTTTTGGGCCATTTGGGCTATGAAGTTCGGACGGAGACGGAAATCCTGTTGATGAAAACCGCAGATGTCCTTGCTTCGGAGAAGGTGCATGGCTTTGTGAAAAGGGAACTGCATCATGTCCGGTTCATGCCGCTGGGCGAACTGGATGTTGCCCAGCGGGATGCGCTGCTTGCGTTTTTGCACCAACTTTCTGTCTGTATGGATGCAGAGGATATCCGGAGGTTTTCGAAAGAGATCGGCGGAGTGGCATTGGATGCGAACAAGAAGCCGCAGTCTTTGATGTTTTGTACGGAAGATGCCGGAAGACGGGGGCGGGTGCATATTGACTTTCTGGCATCGCGGGAAAAGAAGGGGGGCATCTATACTGCGGCAGTCATGCAGGGATTTCTCCGGAAGCTGGCAGCCGAAGATGCGGCGGGGAAGTATCGGGAGGTATCTGCGCTGGTTACGGAAGAATCTGTTCGGGAGCTTTTGGAAAGTTTGCTGGAAGGCACGATGCAGACAGCAGGCGCTGCGCTGCATGCGGTGCGGGAACTGGCGGATGGCGCGGCCTTGGATGATGGCGGGAACATTCCGGATGGCGGTGTTTTGGATGGAAGTGCGCTGCTGGAAATCCAGGAGGAGTCGGATGTGTCCCGGAGAAACGAATGGAAGCGGGAGATTGCCCGGTTCCCGATGCAGGGGAATATTGGATGGAAGATGGCGTGGCATAGGGGGAGGATGGGGTGAAGACAGAAAAACATGTAAAAACGCTGCAGCTTTTGTTTATTCTGGTGACATCGATCATTTTATTCATCACTTGCTTTCAGAAGTTCGATGTCATTGTGGACCAGAACCTCACGCCGCAGATCAAACGTGCGATCATACAGGCTTCGGCATCGCTGCCGCGGCTTTTGGAAAACGAGCAGGTTCTCAGGGATACCTATGAGGAGATGAAAGAGAGCAGGCAGCAGGCGGCAGAAAAAAGCGGCGTATCCCTTTCCAAGGATGAAACCGATATTGAGGATGTGATCGACAGGAATATTTCCTGGGAAAAGAATCTTTCCGGCATCTGCATTGGTTATGGGGGGAATGTACGGGTTGTTAAACAGAGCGACCTGCGCGTGCACAAGACCTTTACGCCGATTGAAATTTCGAAGATTCCCGCGGATGCGACCGAAGAGAGCCTGGATGTGGAATGCAGTCTGATTATGGCAAATGGAGATTACCGCGAGGAACCGTTACGGCTGATTAAAGAAGCGGTATATGGCTGTGTGTTGTCTTATGATGATGCCTATATCATCTGCGGTATCCCGGTTTTGGAGTATATTTCGGAAACCTTTGTTTTGTCCGGGTTTGCGCTGGTGGTTTACCTGATCCTGGCGTGGATGTTTTTCCGGTATACGGGTTTTTACTTCAAAAAGGGGCGCGGCGACAGGAAGGAGGCGATGGTCCGGTTCACGGGGCTTGCACTGGCCCTTCCCGTGGCGATGTTTTCCCTGTCCCTGTATTACCAGCGGCTGAAAAATGTGACCTACGACCTGAAGACGATGAGCAAACATGCGCAGGCGGCCGTGAACACATTAGAACAGTATGGCACAGAAAAACAGAAGATTGATGCGTGGCTGGATGAGCAGTATCTGCTGCAGTGCCGGATGGCTGCCGGGATCGTGAAAGAGAAGGGAAAGGCGAAGCTGAGCCGGACGGATCTTGCCAAGTACGCAAAGTATCTGGGCGTAGAGCATATCTACGTGTTTGACAAGAAGGGGCGCGTCATTGTTACGAATGCGCCATACGACCACTTTGTCATCAGCAAGGATCCGGATGACCAGTCCTATGCCTTCCGTGCACTTCTGGACGGGGCAGACCATATCATTCAAAGCCCGATGAAAAACGAAGTTATGGGCGATGAAATGCAGTATATCGGCGTGTCCCTGCGTGATGAAAACGATCTCTGTGACGGGTTCGTCCAGATTGGCGTGGATCCGTCCCTGAGACAGAGGCTGACAGCGCGGCTGGATGTGGAAAACGTGTTGGAAAATCTGGTGATTGGCCTGCCGGAACATGCGATCGCTGTGGACAAAACGGATATGTCCATTGTGTCTACCACGGGCATTGGCTATGCGGGGCAGAAGGTTTCGGACATCGGCATTTCGGAAGAAGATATCCGGGACAACTTCAGTGGATACCTGTGGATTAACGGGAAGACCTACTACGCAGGGGCCAGCGAGACAAAGGATTATTATCTGGTACCGCTTGTTTCCGGCGTTACTGCAGGCGGGGAGTTTTCAATGTCCGTATACCTGTTCCTGTACACGCTTGCGGCGTTCGGGATCCTGCGCCTGATTTCGAATCCAAGGTTGAAGAAGTATTTCGTGGATGAGAAAGGAGAAGAAGAAGAGGACGCGGAGGAGGCGTTTACGGCAAATATCGTGACAGCTGCGTCTTTGCAGAATCCGGCAGCGGCGGCAGCGGCTGGAAACCCGGAAGTGGCGGTGGCTTCGGCTGTGGCTGGGGACCCGGCAGCGGCGGTAGCTCCGACGGCGGCGAACGGGATGATGACAGTATTAGGACAGGATGGCAGTGCGAGAAATCCGGCGGCGGCAGGGATGCCTGGCGGCGCGGGAAGCACCGGTCATGAGAAGCTGCCGAAGCAGAGTGCGTTTCAGGGGTTCAGGGACATGCTGGCCGGATGGTTCAAAATGCCTGAGAAGAAGCGTTTTGATGCCAGATGGAATATGACGCGGATCCCTGTGGAGGAACAGAGCCCGGAAATGCGGCTCAAATCCATCCTGTACCGGATCCTGTTCCTGTTCTGCTTTCTGGTGCTGGTGCCCGTGCTTTCAGACCGGCTCAGCGGCGTGGTTGAAACGGATAACTTCAGTGCGATTGCATATGTCGTTGGAGGGAACTGGCAGAAGGGCATCAATATTTTCGCGTTCTCGTCCTGCGTCTTCCTGATCTGCGGGATGTACGTGGTGGTGGTGGTGCTGAACCGGCTTCTGTACTACATTGCGCGGATGTCGAGCATGCGGGTGGAAACGATCTGCCTGCTTACGAAAAATGTCATCAAATATGCCTGTGTCATTATCTTTGCATATTATGGCCTGGCGCAGTTTGGCGTGGATACGAAGACGCTGCTGGCTTCGGCGGGCATCCTGTCGCTGATGGTCGGGATTGGCGCAAAGGATCTGGTCAACGACATTATTGCCGGGTTTTTCATTATCTTTGAGGGTTCCTTCAAGGTGGGGGACTGGATTAAGGTGGGAAGCTGGATTGGCATGGTGCGGGAGATCGGCATCCGGACCACGAAGGTGGAGTTTTTCTCGGATACGATGATCTTCAACAATTCCTCGCTGCGTGATGTGGCGGTAACGGATGGGCAGATGGCATATATGCGGGCGAATATCCCGATTGCGATTGACACAGATATTGACAGACTGGAGCAGATCCTGGAAGAGGAACTGCCTTTGATTGTGGAAAAGAATCCCCTGATCACCAGGGCCAGGTATCAGGGCATTGATCGATTTGCGGACAGTGCGATGGAGATAAGAATCTATTGCTTTACGAATGCCGCGCGGCGAGGCCCCGCAATGCGGCAGTTTTACAGGGATATGAAGGTGATGTTTGACCGGTATGGCATCAAGATCCCGTATACACAGATTGTTGTACATGAAGCGAAGCAGCCATAAGGCTGCTTCGTGTTGTTTCGTGTTGTGCAACGGGGTGCGTATTATTTCGGCAGGTATTTTTGGTTGATATAGGAATAACCTTTGAATCTGTATACACCAATGTCATTATACCAGCCTTTTCTGCTCTTTCCCGCCAGTTCGTTTGCTTCGATCATATGCTGCGATGCGCTTGCAGCCTTCTCTTCCAGCTCTTTTTTCTTGATCACCAGAATCCGTCCTTCATCGATTCCAGCCTGGATTTGCGCCTTGACATGGAGGATGCGATCCCCCAGCGCCTGTATTTCGCTCTGGGAGCGCAGGTCTGCCTGTGAAAGTCCCGCCTGCTCCGGGGTATAGGCCTTCAATGTTTCCCAGAATTCTTCTTCCACAAACGGCAGCGAATAATTTCCTTCTTTTGTCAAGATCGGTATCAGTAAATCCCCCATTTGCGAATCCAAATCGTTCCCGGATATTTCTCCGAAAGCAAGGTCGTTGTCGATCATCGAGATACCTGTAATACGGACGACGCCTTCTTGCGGATTTTCCTCCGTCGTCACGAAATAATTACCCATGTTTCGGTCGGTCTGTCCGGCAATCAGATCCATGATGTGCATTTTGATGATCTGGTTCAATGCCGCGGGGGTGTACTCGATGCGTTTTTTCTGTGCGTCTGCCTGATTGATTACAGTAGCCATGTCTATGCCTTTGGCTCCCTGCATGACATTGAAGCGTGTCAGTTTCCCATCTTTCTCATACACTGCGGTTTCGGATTTCGCAACAATGTCTTCCGTTCCCAGGTCACGTGCCAGCCTGCTTGTAGAAACGTTCCGGTTGGAAATCACGGCGTCCCCGCGGATCTTTGCATTTTTCCTTGCTTGATCCTGCAGCACGTGTCTTTTCCCGATGAATCTCAAAAGGTCTGCCTTGATCAGGTCTCCATCAACGCCCTGCGGTGCCTGCATTGATGCCAGCACGTCCGCAAGCGCCGCCCCCGCGGCTCTTCCACGCTCACGTACTTCGTCCGGAGCGTTGACATTGAGATTATGCAAACCTTGTACCATGTTTTCCAGAAGTGTATGGGGCTCTTTGAAGCTGTCAATTTTGCCTCTGATATCTTCTTTCAGGTAATTCCAGAATTCTTTCGGCAGCGGCTGTACACGGTGCACCTTGCGCAGCGCTGCCGCCAGGGCCTGCCCAAAGCCGTCCGACATACCTTCATAGTCTGCTAAGAAGCTGTCGAAATCGTCTCCGCCCAGAGATTCTTCTGCTTTCATATAAGAGAACGTTCCGTCGTTGTTTTTCACTTTGTAGACAACCGAAGAACCTGCTCCGACTTCTTCCACGTCTGAAGAAGAAATCTTCCGTGCCCGAGCCATGTACAGGACGTCATTCCAGTGGCTTCCCGGCGTCAAGCCGCTGCCCCCTGCGAAATTTTCCGCTGCATAGGCAAAGGCCGCCCGCTCATTGCGCATCATAGAACGCAGGCGCGTCACAAGCCGCAGCCGTTCCATGCCCTGTTTTTTCTGCGCGCCCTGTTTGGCGTTGATATGGTCGATATAATTCTGGCATGCACCTGTCAGTGTATCATAGCTTTGCAGCACATATTGCAGGCTTTCTTTTTTTATTTTGCCAGATGTTTCAAATTGGATTGGTGCCTGCAGAATATCCATCTGTCTTCGGATGGCTGACTTGACCTGGTCCATCTCTCCGCTGTCTTTAAGCTTGAAAAAGAGGAAGCTGCGCTGGCTGGAAAGGATGGATTGCATGACCTGCATTGTTTCCGTATCCGTTTCCAGAAGCGAGTCATCCATCCTGGATTCCTGTTCCTGTTCGAGCTGCTGCATTTCGCCGGTGTCCGCAGTGGTTTCCTGATCATCGTACTGTGACAGTGTGTTGATTTCGTCGAATCTGGGCATAGGTGGCCTCCTTCCTGTCTGGATTTTCTATGCCCATTGTATCGTAAAAATATGTGGGATTGCAAGCAGAAATTGCATGACTTTTTTGGGGCTTTTTGTTGGATTGTTCGATAATATCGATTCGACGGATTTTCAGAAGCTATTATTCTTCCGCCCAGACCTGTATGTTTGCTGGCTTCTTTCATGTGCCTATCTGTGCTGTTTTTCGGTTACTTGCAAAATCATCTTATCCGGTTACTTCATTTTTATTATTTCATCGTAAGTAAGTCCGGTCGCTTGAACAACCTGCTTGTCAGTCATTCCCATTGCTATGAGGTTCTTGGCTACTTCTTTCTTACCATTATCAAAAGCGGTATTCCAGTTCGACTGCATATCTGTTTGATACATCCGGCGGCTGCGGAATACAGCCCGCTCTCTTTCGTCCTGGCTGACGCTCATTAGAAGATTTCCTGCCATCTGCATCGCCTCCTTTGATTCAATGATTTCATTCACCCTGTCCCGGTATCTCGGTATATCAGCATACCGGAAGAAAATCGCCCACTTCTCTAAATCTGTCATATCTGCAACAGGCTTCTTTACGATCTCCTGCAGCTTGGATAATTCCACGAATATCATGTGAATAGCATCAGAGAGCAGTCCATTGTCATCGTCATGGCGGAGGGAGAATGTATTAAGAAAACCTGGTCTCTCCGGGAACACGGTATAGGAACAGAAAGTCACCTGATATGTCCTCGCAAGCCTGTCATAACGTCGGATGCCCTTTGACGGCTGGGACGAGTGCAGGTCGCAGAGGTAGTATATGCCCTTCCCTTTGATATTCTGGAAGCCGTTGTCCGTGCTGTCGTTGTCTTCCTCGATCCTGCTTGCCTGCGACGCGAAGCTAGTCCTTTAGGGCATCTCAATATCTGCCTGTGAGCCGTCATCCACGCCGCAGTTTATGTCCAGCCGTTCCGCTTTCTCCTGCGTATCCTCTGGCGGAATCTCACTGTTCCGTACCACTACATCCGTTACCTTCCTGCCCAGCAGAGCTGACACGAGATCCAAAAGTGCAGGCTTCCCATCAGGAGAAGCCAGTATCAGCTTGAATATCCGGTCATCTGAAGGCGGAAGTATATCCGCATCCGTTGGCAATAAACCCATGTCAAGTTTCCTCCCGATATTATTTACCTATAGTATAGCATCCTCATGCGCAGATTTCTATATGTTTTTCAATTCATTCATAAAACATCGCACGACTGGAGTGCATGAATATATATTCTTATGGTAGCAGTATGAAAAAACGAAATATCCGTAATTTCACTTTTTTCAGATGTGTTATCACGATTCCAGCAGGGTGTGGTGACCGTTGTCGAACAACAGTTTATCTGTTTCATTCAGGCTCATGCCCCGTTGTATGGCAAATAAGATGACTGCATCCCGTTCCAGTCTTGGATAAAGTTCACTGTATCCCCCTATTTTCAACATCTGCTGGCTATCTTCTTCATCCAGCTTCAGTCCGAAAGCAAGACAGATGAGCGTGTCCCTTGCAGGATGTTTTTCTCCCCGGAATATCTGATAAACATACGAATTGTCCAGACCGGAATACCTGATTATGTCTGCTTTCCGTATGCCTTTCTTGATACGCAGCTTTTCCAAATGATCCGCAAAGCTTTCACGGATCATGTTTTCTTTATTGTTTTCAAGGAAATCGCCAAGCTCTGTTGCCTGACGAAGAGTGATATCTGTTTCGGCAGAACTGTCAGAATGCTTACCTAACTGCAAAAAAAGACAATCCCGAAAATTCGTGACAGGATTCGTGACGGGGCGTAGAACAGAAAAACAAATTTTGAAAAGAAAGAACCGGGAAACCGCATATTTGCGGGCTTCCCGGTCTTTGTTAAACCTCGATGCGACAGGATTCGAACCTGCGGCCTCTGCGTCCCGAACGCAGCGCTCTACCAAACTGAGCCACGCATCGATATTATAATATTTTTTTGCTGTGCTGATGTTTATCACCTGCAACGAATGATATACTATCACAAAATTTTTCGGAATGCAAGTCTTTTTTTGAAATTTTATAAATTTTTTTTCGACGGAGTATGCTGGGAAAATTTTCGGCTGTGCCGGGCGTATGATCTGCGCGGCGGGCAGGGGGATTTGCATCGCCCTGCCCGATTTGAATTGGGATAATCCGATATATCGGAAGAGAGCTGGCGTGCTATTACACTAAAACCCGGGGACGCAAAAACCGGCCGCAGGGCAGTATAAAAGTTTCACGGCGGCGGAAAGGAAGCTTGTTTTTACCGTTTTTACTAGGAAGCTCCGGATTTCTGTAAAAATATTATGAAATATTGTCATATTGAAAAAACGCCGGATGCTGTGGTATCATGCCCTTCCATAGGGGAAGGTTGATTGTTTGGGGTGCATGTTGCCCCCAAGAGATGTAAAAGAGGTGTTATTTAATATGGAACATGTAAAAAAACAAACGCCAACCGCGAAGGTGGCGGCAGCGAAGGTGGGCGGGATGAAGGATATTGGCAGCAAGCAGATCAGGGATATTGGAGAACAGGTACGGTCAGCCGGCGGAGGGAGCCATAAGGGATTAAAAATTGCGGGTATCATTACGGCAGCAGTGGCAGTCACGCTGGTGGCGGTTTCCGTGATTTATTCGAATGTGGTTTGCAAAGATGTGTGGTATGGCGGAACAACGATTAACGGTGTGGACGTATCGGGTGTAGACCTGGCGGATACGGCGGCGCTCTTCCCGGATGGCAGCAGCTACAAATTAACGATTTCAGCGCGGGATGACGGAGAACTGGAACTGGGCAGCCAGGATGTAGGGTTCAGGCTGCAGGCGAATGGTGAGGAACTGCAGAAAGCATTTGAAGAACAGCACGATCATCTGACGTTCCCGTTTGCATCACATAACCTGACGGTGAAGTACGACATCAGCTATGATGAAAATATGATGAAGTCATTCCTGAATAACAGTGCGCTGATCAAGGGGAGCAGCAGTTACAAAATCGTAAAGCCGGAATCTGCGAAGATCGTCTTTTCAGACAAGATCGGAACGGTGGTCGTCCAGGACGAGGTATATGGGAACAAGCTCATCAAGAAGAAGCTGTACCGCGTTGTTTCTGATGCACTGAGCCGTGGATTGGGCAATATCGACCTTTCGAATGAAGAGGCATATCCGGATCTGTATAAACAGCCGGAGCTCAAGAAAGGTGATGCAAAGCTGGAAGAGGAACTGGATGCGTACCAGAACTTTGTGACAAAGTATATCACTTGGGATCTCCAGAAGGGCGACAGCGAGACAATGACGCCCAAGGATATCTATGAGATGAGCACCTATGTGGATGGGAACGTGACCTATGACGAGCAGGCACTGCGGAACTGGGTCGAGGCGTTCTGCCTGAAATGGAAGACCACGGACAAGCCGCGGACGATCACAAGCCACACGGGCAAGAAAGTGACCGTTCCTGCCGGCGATTATGGCTGGCAGCTGGAGTATGAGCCGACTGTAGCGCAGGCGAAAGAAGCCCTGGCAAAAGAAGCGGATGTATCTGCCGTCAAAGCATATGTACAGGATCCTTCGGAAGCAAACCGTGAGGCGATCACCACGAAGCTGGAGGCGAATTACAAGACCACGGCATTCCGGAAGGACTATGACAATTATGAGGACTGGGATCCGGACAACTTCATCGAAGCATCTCTGGCAGAGCAGATGGTCTATGTACACCAGAATGGCAAGATCGTGTTCTCCTGCCCGTTTATTTCCGGAAAGCCCGTGCCCGGACGCCAGACCAGGAAGGGCGTGTATTATATCAAGGAGCATAATGAGACCCGCGTGCTGATCGGGGATACATACCAGACCAAGGTGTCCAAGTGGGTACGGATCACCTGGACGGGTACTGGTTTCCATGCAGCGCCATGGCAGGCATGGGGTTCATGGAGCCCGACATACTATATGTCCCGTGGTTCGCACGGCTGCCTGAACCTTTCGAATGCGAATGCGGCAGCAATGTATAACTACGCAAAATACAAGATGGCAGTATTTATTTACTAGAAAAAAGCAAAAAAAGCTTGACATCAAAAAAGGGGTGTGTATAATGTTAGGTGAAACTAATATTAGACATCCCTTACGAAAAGAATGCCGGGGCATAGCCCCGACTTTCTTTTGGATCGGATGTTAGGTAAAACTAACCAGTAATGCGAATGGAAGAAGGCGCGGCTTATGTCAGATCAATATATCGTGGAAAACTGCTCGCCCACGCTGGCGGGGCTGAAGACCGGAAATCTGTTTTCGGTGAAGTTGGAGAAAGGCAGGGACATCTGTGCGGAGATACGTGCGTTGAACAAGATCCTGCGGGGGAAAGGGTTGTGTGCGGTGCCGGTCCGGATGGGGGCAAAGTCCGCATTGGTATATCTTTACCGCCCGGATTTCCTGGAACGGGATCTCCAGGATCCGGATGCGCGTCAGATCCTGCGGAAAAAAGGATATGCCTGTGGAAATGCGTCGCGCTGTCTGGCGCAGCTGGTACAGCATTTGAAGCAAGACGGGTCGTTTCCGCATGAGATCGGCCTGTTCCTGGGGTATCCGCCGGCAGATGTCCAGCATTTTATGGAAAGCCCATGGAAAGGTGTCAAATGCACGGGCTGCTGGAAAGCATACGGGAACGAACGCGAGGCAGAGAAGACATTCGCAAAATTCAGGAAGTGCACGGACGTGTACCGGAGAAAACTGGCAGAAGGCAGATCCCTGGCACAGCTGACGGTTCGTACAGCGAAGCTGGATTGGAAAAAGAGAAACAACAAGGAGAAAGGAAAAACAACATGAGCAAGGTAGCAGTGGTATTTTGGAGCGGAACAGGAAACACCCAGGCAATGGCTGAGGCGGTGATGGTTGAACGCATCTCCCCAAGGGGGGAAGTCTACAAGAGTTGGAGGTTGAAATGACAGTACGGGCACAGATTGTTGATATGGTGGACAAGATACCGGAACATGATTTGCAGGTCGTCCTGGACGTTGTGAGGCGGTTCGTCCCGGTTGACCCGGATGACATACTGACCCCGGACGATATAGTCGCCCATGAGGCTGCCTTGCGTGACCTTGAGGCAGGGGAGCTGGTCAGCATCGAAGATATAGACTGGGACTGACGCGGAAGGAAGCCGGGCGGGCGGCGCAGGCAGTGGATGCGAAAACCGGGAGCGGCACTGGCATAGTTTGTGAAACAAGGAGCCTGGCAGAGCAGTCTGTCGGGCTTTTTTTGTGGAAATAGACAGTTTACGAAGGAACGGCGCGGATGGTAAAATAAGATACACTTTGCGGCATAATCTGGGGAGCAGGTTTGCCGGGGCAACCGGGGAAGGCAAAAGATAAAACGCATAAAAAAGAAGAGAGACGAAGAGAGGAAACGAGGCATGGAGCAACAGATTGGGCAACTGATGAAACGAATCCGGCCAGGGCGCATCCTGTCCGGGATTCTGGTATTGGCACTTTTGGCGGCATTGCTTCCGGCGCGGACGCAGGAGGCGGAAGCGGCGCGTTACAAGACACAATCAGTAACGCTGCTGGTCGGCGAGCGGCTGAGCGTCACGGTATATGAAAACGTGAAGGGGACTTCTTCCGGGAAGAAAACAGTCGCAACCGTAAAGAAAGATCCGGACAACAGCCGGAAGGCGATCATCACGGCGAAAAAAACAGGGAAGGCAACCGTGAAGATCCGCACAGCCCAAGGTGTGGCAACATATAAGATCACCGTAAAGAAAGCGGCGTTTACAGTGAAAGCGGCGGCGGTGCTGCCGGACGGGAATGTCCTGTATAAGATCACGAACAATACATCGCTCACGTTTGATAGCATGGATTTCGTGTATACGCTGCGGAATCCGGAAAACGAAGTGATCAATGAGTCTGATGGCAAGGGCGGTTATCGGGAAACTTCCTATATATATAACCTGCAGCCCAAAAAGACGGCATATGCGACTGTATATACGCCTTATGGAACTACGGCAGATATTTCCAAATGTACCGGGAAAGTCGACTTTGCAAAGTATCCTGGCAGCCGGAGCATCTCTGCTTCCTATACGGACCGTTCGAAGAAAGTGGCCACTTCCGTCAAGCTGGATGGGAATGAGGTTGCGGTCAAATTCAAGAACAAGTACAGCGGCAGGGTGTCCGGGATCGTGTATGTGAAGATTTATGATGGGAACACGCTTTTAGGTGTAAAGTCGTTCAGCACCTATCTGGACGGCTCCCAGTCCAAGACAGAGCGGCTCTCTATTTCATCGATTCTGATGGATCATCCGAATCCGACCTTGAAACTGGATGCGGCATCGTTCTTCAGCAAACAATATTGATAAAAAAACGCGCAGTAAGCGGGTTGTCGAATTGTCCGACAACCCGTTTTTTTCATACATAATTCATGGACGAAGCGCAGGGAAGTGGGATCCATGGTTGACGTGTAAAAAAGAAAGGTTTATAATAGAAAACAAGACTCTGAATGTTTCATGCTGTTTTGAAAAACGAAAAAAATACGTTTTTTACGGGGGGGGTGGGAAATATGAAACAAAAAAACAGCAAAATCAAACACGCGGGGCTTCCGGCTTTGCTTGCATGCCTGCTGGTTCTCGTGGCTGCCTGCGGTTGTTCCGGCAATGGGCGGGGGACGGTGGGGGCGGATCCGGAAAAAGGGGACGAGCCGCTGCTGAAGCAGATCAAGGTGAACCTGACGGCAGAAGAGTATGGCATCGGTGTGGACAAGAACCAGCCGGAGCTTTTGGAGGAAGTCAACAAATTCGTTGCGCAGGTCAAAGAAGACGGTACTTTTGACGAGATCTGTGACCATTATTTCGGAAACGGGAAACCGGTCCGGGTATACAGTGCGGAGCGGAATCCGGACAAGGACCAGCTGCTGGTGGCGTCCACGCTGGACTTCGAGCCATTCGAGTATGGGAAGATTGACGAGTATTACGGCATCGACATGGAACTGGCGCAGGCACTTGCGGATTTTCTGGGAAAGGAACTCGTGATCGTTAATTCGAATTTTGAAACCATGTTCCTTTCCGTTGACCAGCACAAATGCGACGTCTGCATCGGCGGGATCACGATCACAAAAGAACGTGAAAAGTATGTGGCTTTCTCTGATCCGTATATTACGATGGGGCAGAATCTGATTGTCCGTGCGGATAATACGGAATTTGACGAAGCGGAAACGGCGGAAGAGGTCGAAGCAATCCTGCGTTCCAAGGACGGCAAGACGACGGTCGGGGTGGAGAACCTGACGATCAGCCAGTATTTCTGTGAAGGGAACAAGGATTATGGCTATGAGGGCTTTCCTATTACAGTAGTACGGTTCAAAAATGCTTCGGTCGCGCTGGAAAATCTGATGGAAGGAAATGTGGATTATGTGATGATCGATGCGGCGTCCGGGAGTTTCATGGTGGATGAAATCAATGGCGTGAAAAAGTGACATGAAGAAGCAGTATGGGGCAGCATGTGGTGATACGGAGTGATGCGGAATGACGAAGATGCAGAAGATCAAGGAAAACATCTGGGGGATTGTGTTTTCTGTCCTGTTGTCCATTCTGGCAATGATGATCTTTTTCCTGATCGTGACCGAACAGCCGGAAGCGGAGCCGCCGGAGGTTGTCGTTGGCGGGATTTTCATTGCGTCTGTGAATGATGGAGGATGGAACCAGAGCCATTATGAGGGGCTGAAGACGGCGTGCGAGGAACAGGGAAAGCGACTGGAGATTGTGGAGGGTGTGGAAGAAAATCCGGAGTCCTGCCGCAAGGCAGTTGAAAAACTGGTGCGCAAAGGGTGCACCGTGGTTTTCCTTACGAGTGATGGCTTCAATGATGAGATACGAGAGGTCCTCGAATCCTATCCGGACGTCCTGTTTTACACGGCATCTCCGGAGTCTTCTGCGGATAACGCCTGCTCCTATTTTGGCAGGATGTACCAGATGCGGTATCTTGCCGGGATCATTGCAGGAAAGATGACAAAGAGCAATGTCCTGGGCATGGTGGCGGCGATGAGCAATCCACAGGTGAACCGCGGGGTCAATGCCTTTCTTCTGGGAGCCAGGTCTGTGAACCCCAAAG
>CADBTO010000060.1 GCA_902797565.1 uncultured Lachnospiraceae bacterium | reverse complement strand
GGACAGCTTGCCGGCGGCGTATCTCCCTCGTAAACATAGCCGCAGACTTCGCACTTCCACTGCTTTGTGGTCAATCGGACTTCCCCTGCTGCTTCTGCATCTTCTGTTTCTTTTTGCGCATCCCGAAATTCAAGATCAATTTCTTTTACAATCGATCCATCAATTTTCCCGTCCGCCGCCATCCCCTCCATGATCTGGATGCTCCGACGATGGCTGAGCCCGTCCTTATATGGCCTGCGTTCTGTCAGTGCCTGATAAATGTCAATACATGCCATCAGCCGGTCTTCCATCGTCTGCTGCTCCGCTGAAAGCCTCCTGCAATAACCGGTTCCATCCAGCTTCTCATGATGGTTGGCAGCCCATTCCGTAATATCTTCCAGCCCATGGATTTCCCGCAGGATCTTATATGTCTCTGCTGCATGATTTTTCATCGCGTCAAATTCAGATGCGTTTAATTTATCCGGTTTCTCCAGAATCTGGTTCCCAACAACCATCTTCCCGATATCATGCAGCGCACCGGCAAACGCAAAACGCGTTGTTTTCTCATGCGAAAACCCATATCTGCGAGCCATTGCCTGCGCTTTCTGAGCAACGCCGATCGAATGGTCTTTTGTAAAAGAAGATTTGACATCAACGATCCCTGCAAAAAACGCTGCAATCTGCATGATCTCGTGATCACTGTAATCATATTCCATCGAAGGGACATGCGCTTTCAATAAAGCCAGAGGGCCAGCCTGCTGCATCTCGCAGATCTGTTCCCATCTGACGTGTTCCAGAAACATTTCCGATGCCGCATGAGAAAACAGAATGCCTGTCTGTTCCTGCACCCATGTCCGCATCGAAAGGAACTCCGACTCATCCATATCAGATAAATGGTATCCCACATCAAGCGCATCTGCAAGACGGATAATCTGTGAGAACAGATTTGTCTCTGCTTCTGTTTTTCCAAACGGCCCGCTTCCATCCGCATTCTCATGATGCCATAGGATCACGTTCTCAATATTCCGATGAAACGGTAGCATGCGGATCCTCTGCTCGCCAATCTGCGCATGCACAGACCGGGTTCCATAACGCGCAAGCATCGCCTCGTAAGCTGGATCCGGAGCAGTCTCCTGCCGCAGCTCTTCCCGGATGTATTCTGCCACCGCGTTATCATGAAGGATCGCACAGCCGACAAGATCCACTTTCTCCTGTTCCGTATATCCACATCCGGCTGCACATAACCATGACAGCCATGCCACCCGCTTCCCATGCCCTGCAATCGCTCCCGTCACTTCCCGTTCCACTGCATCCAGCGCATAGGAAAGCGCATATAAAAATCCTGTAAAATCCAGTTTCATGATTTTCCCTGTTTCTCCTTTATCTATATATCATAACCGGCGCTTGGCGGAACCACGATGCCTTCGCGTTCCGCCTGATATCTTCTGCTGTAATAGTCCATCGCCCGGTATGTTACCACATCCCGAAACTGTCTGACAAACTCCGGATTCTTTGTCAATCCGGAAAGTCCCTTCCCCAGACAAAGCGGATACCCTTCCCGGCTTTCAAAGAAGCCTTTCCCGGACTTCCTCAGGAAATGGACGGGGTTCTTCATAATACAATCCAAATGCTTCTGGTCAGAAATTTTCCGGAAAGTGGAATACTGATGATCCTGAACAAGCCCAAGATCCCGCCAGTTCCTCCCGGTATCAAAGAACCGTTTCCAGCTGCGCAGCAGCTGTTCCCGGTCCACCTGCTCCCGCAGACAGTTTCCATCCAGAAATGCCATCAGTACCGGCATCTTGTACACTTTCGTCATACTGGTCTGCTGTCAACGCGCCAATCCCATTCAAAAAATCCAGATAATGCTTGAAAATATTTTCTTTCGTATTTCCAATCGTCTTCTCGTAAACGCCATCATCCATATAGGTAAACAGTTCTATCCGCGAAGGCCGGTGCCCCAGCAGCTCCCGGATCCGTTCATACTCATCATGGATCGCATCTCGAAGCCGCTTCTGATTGCGATCCATCTGTGCAAACAAATCCAGAAGCTGAAGGTCAAAGACCATATTACAGTCCATCGGCAGCAGCGCCTTTGCATTCGTCTGGTTTACCGCCAGGCCATAGGTTCCAAGGCTCTTTGCCAGAAAAAAACGTACCCTGCCTGCATTTTCATAATTCCCGATAAAATCCAGAACCGTCAGGAACTTTTTCCCTTCTGCCTTCCGAAGTCCACGTCCCAGCTGCTGCATAAAAACAACTGGTGACTCCGTCGGCCGAAGGAACATCACGGTATCGACAGACGGAATATCCACTCCTTCATTAAACATATCCACAGAAAAAATCACACGAATTTCCCCTGCTTCCAGCCTCTGAATGGCACGCTCCCTGCTTTCTTTATATCTCCCGCCCGGAGCAGAGTATACGGCAGCAGATGGCACACCCCGTGCTGAAAACTCTTCTGCCATACTCCGGGCATGGGCAACCGAACAGCAAAAACCCAGCGCTCGCCGCAAGCCGTATTGGACACAGAATTTCTGATACTGCCTGAATACCAGCTCATTCCGACGTGCATTTCCCAGATATGCTTCATCCAGATCTTTTTCACGAAACGCCCCCCGAATCAGAGGAACCCTGGAATAATCCGTATCGTCAAAGATCCCGTAATAACGGAACGGTACCAGCATTCCCCTGTTAATTGCATCGGCAAGCGTAATCTCATAGGGGACATTGTAATCACAGAGTTCGTAAATGCTCCTCCCATCCATCCGTTCCGGTGTCGCTGTCAGTCCCAGGAAAAATCGGTTTCAAAATAATCCAGAATATTCTGGTACATCTGTGTCACACCATGATGGATTTCGTCAATAATCATATACTGGAAGGCGTCTGGCCTGAAATACTGTTCATTCAAATATTTCCTGTTTCCCAGCGTTGCAACGGATGCAAACACGACCGGCTGATCCGTACACTTCTCCTCCCCGTTGAAAAATCCATATTCTTTTGATCTACGAACTTTATAAAACGTTTCTGCCGCCTGCTGCAGGATCTCTTCCCGATGGGCGATAAACAAAATCCGTTCATAGGGCTTGGAGTCGAATGCCGCCAGAAACGTCTTTCCCACTCCGGTCGCCGCTGTTACCAGCGCCCGCCTTGCCCCTTCTGCCCTGGTCTGTTCCAACGCAGCAAGCGCCTCGATCTGCGCCCCTCGCGGGACAAACTGCCCGATTGCCATTTCCTGCCGCCCTGCGGCCGTTTCTATCTGCATAGAATGTTTGATTTCCGCATCAAAATATTCAGCCATTTTCCTCCACTCCTGGCCGCCCTGGCATCTCCGCTGATCCAGATTTCCTGAATCTGCAATTCCGGAACATCCTGCAAAAATCCGCAAAACGTATCTTCTGTAAAATCTGCGAAATACCTGCCATCACGCATCCCCTGGAATGTTCCGTATTTGAATGAGGTATACAGGCAGCCGTTCGGCTTCAGTGCCTGCCCCAGCCTGGAAAGCACATGCTTCAATTCTGCATCGACAAGATGAAGGATGGATGCACACGCCCAGATCCCATCATATTGTTCCTGCGCTTCAAATGTTTCAAACCGGATCTGCTCCACAGGTATCCCCGCATATGCCGATGCAATCTCACACAATGCCCTGGCACCATCAACTGCCTTTACCGTATACCCTTTTTCAAGAAAATACTTTGTATCCCTTCCCGCACCGCATCCAAAATCCAGGATGAATGCCGCCGTCGGAAGCTGTTCCAGAAACCTGTCCTGAATCGCAGAAAAATCCAGCTTCTGCGTATCAGCTGCAAAATCTTCTGCATGGGTTTCATAAAACCCTAGCGTAAGCTGTGCCGAATCGTTTTCACCCATCATCATCCCCCTCAAATACCGCGTATCATATCTTTTTATTATACACCTCAAATTCAATTTCTTCAACCTTCTGCAACGAAAAATACAAAAAAATCTCCTTCATTTTTCTATCGTTTCTGCCGATATAGAACGTAATTGGTAAAGTCTGAAACAAAAGGAGAAACCATATGGGAAATACACTCGCAGTTGCCCACAACCTGCTTGCCATAAGCGGCAACCGGATGCTTGGCATCAACACGTCCAAACAAAAGAAGAACATCGAACGGCTTTCCTCCGGCTACCGGATCAACCGTGCCGGGGATGACGCGGCAGGTCTTGCCATCTCAGAAAAAATGCGCGGACAGATCCGTGGGCTGGGCAAGGCTTCCTCCAATGCCCAGGACGCCATCTCCCTGATCCAGACCGCAGAAGGCGGCCTGAATGAAACCCACGGCATCCTCCAGCGAATGCGGGAACTCGCTGTCCAGGCGGCAAACGACACGAATACCCAGGATGACCGCTCCCAAATCCAAAATGAGATCGATCAGCTGACCCAGGAGGTTGACCGGATTGCCAACACAACCGAATTCAATACAAAAAAATTACTGAACGGGGACTATACCGGTGCCACAACGGCAGTACCGGGCACTGGCAGCGTGGAAGGGAATTTCGCCAATTCCCTGGTGAATGTTTC
>CADBTO010000059.1 GCA_902797565.1 uncultured Lachnospiraceae bacterium | reverse complement strand
TCACAACCAGCACGTCCGAGTCACTCTTGATCTTCTCTGCTGCTGCCTTAATACGCTCAAACTCTTCCTTGTCGTAATCCACAGGCAGGTCAATCCATCCCAGAAAATCGTTTCCCGCGCCTTCTCTGGACAGGAGCAGATCTTTCGCATCTGTTACCAGTTTTTTCATGCTGGCCACTTCGTGATCTGCAACCACATTACCCACCTTTGAAGCATCGAATACCACCTTTGCCATTTTTAGGACCTCCTTCATGATATTTCCTAATCAAACTCGTGTATGTCCTCACAGAGTTTTCACCCCGGAATCCCCCACCTTGCCCAAAACGCAGGCTGCGCCAGGCAAAACCGGAAAGATCGCTGCACACCCCGTCGTATAAAAAACACAGCATGCCTGATCCTGTATGCTTACACGGATACAGGTACAAAAAATCTTTTCACCCCGGATCATGTGACGCGCATACAACATCTTGAATTTTACACCGAAAACATAGCAACTGTCAAGGAAAGCTATCAAGAAAAGCGCGCAAATTTGTTTGCCCTTTCAAAAAGCTGTGATATAATAGCAACGTTAGTTCAATAAACCAGGAGGAGTTTACTATGAAGAAAATTGTAATGACCGGTGGGGGCACTGCCGGACATGTAACGCCCAACCTTGCTCTGATTCCCACACTCCGTGAAAAAGGATATGAGATTTCCTATATTGGATCATACGAAGGCATCGAACGCGACCTTTTGATCGCGGCAGACATTCCTTATGAAGGGATTGATTCCGGGAAACTGCGCCGCTACTTCGACCCGAAAAACTTCACGGATCCTTTCAAAGTTATCCACGGATTCGACCAGGCGCACCACATTCTCCGGACAACCAAACCAGATATCGTCTTCTCAAAGGGAGGCTTCGTGTCTGTTCCTGTCGTGCTTGCAGCATGGAAACTCGGCATCCCTGCTATCATCCATGAATCCGATATGACGCCGGGACTTGCAAACAGGATCGCCAGCCGCGGCGCAACCAGAATCTGCTGCAATTTCCCGGAGACCCTGGCCTATCTGCCAGCAAACAAAGCTGTTCTGACAGGTACCCCAATCCGCGAAGAACTCCGCCTCGGAAACAAGGAGCGGGCGCTCTCTTTCTGCGGATTCACACCGGACAAACCCGTCCTGTTGATCATGGGCGGCAGCATCGGCTCCGTTTTTATCAATAATGCCGTGCGTGAATCCCTCGATACACTGCTGGAAACCTACCAGATCATCCATCTCTGCGGAAAAGGGAACACCGACGACGCCCTGAACGGAAAACAGGGATACCAGCAATATGAATACATTAGCCGGGAGCTTCCGGATCTGTTTGCTGCCGCTTCCCTTGTGGTATCACGGGCTGGAGCAAACGCCATCTGTGAACTTCTGGCACTCCATAAACCCAATATCCTCATCCCTCTATCCCGGAACGCCAGCCGCGGCGACCAGATTTTGAACGCACAGTCCTTTGAAAAACAAGGTTTTTCCTATGTCATTGAAGAAGAAAACGTCACTGCCCAAAGCCTGCTTGCTGCGATTTCCTATGTGGACCACAATCAGGAATCATATAAGGAAGCGATGGAAAAAAGCGGGCAGCTGAACTCGATCGACACAATCGTTGGACTCATTGAAGAATGCCGGAAGAAATAGGACTCATAAAAAACACAGGAAAGAATCAAGTGCCATTGGGCGCAAAATCCTGCCAATCAACGGAGAACCTCCAGCCGGAGGTTCTCCGTTTCTATATGGACAGAAGAATATTGTGTACCATCGCTCTATATCCCTAGTACATTATTTTCAGCTTTCTGTTTCTGGCTTCAGAATATCGCTCCCGGTTTTCTGTACCCGGCTTCAGAATATCGCTCCCAGCTTTTTACAGATCTCCTGGATTTCCTCATCCGAAATCCCGGCGGAACGAAATTCCAAAAGCCCTGCATTATTCTCAGCCTGCTCATATCTGGGTATCAGGTGCATATGGAAGTGGAACACGCTTTGCCCTGCTGCCGCACCATTATTTTGCAGGATATTGAGTCCATCGGCAGAAAGTGCTTCCTTCATCCCGGTTGCCAGCCGTTTTGCCAGCGGATACACTGCCGCCACTTCCTCATCTCCCAGCTCAAACACATTTTCATAGTGGTTCTTCGGGATAATCAGGCTATGGCCACGGCTCACGGGATTCGCATCCATAATCACGGTAAACCGCTCATCCTCATAGATCTTGTTTGTGGGGATTTCCCCATTCGCCAGTTTGCAGAAAATGCAGTCATCCTTTGTTTTCATGTTTGATCTCCTTATATACTGATACACTTCTTAACGCTTCGCAAATGCCCAGTTTCCCGGCTCTACGCGAAAACTGCTAGAACATAAAGACCTCATCCAATGTCCGGAGATTGGAATACGCTCCTTTTGCGGACATCTTTCCCACGGTAAATGCACGCAGGAACGTCATCCGCCCGGATACAATTTCATTCATCACGCCCTCCGAAAGCCTGGCAATGACATCGCCTTCATTTTCCGGCGCATAACGGCAATCCAACTCTTCTCCGGAAATCGTCACCACAAGCGGCTCCGCCCTTCCTTCAATCGAAAAGATATACCGCGCCGCAAAGTCCCGCTTCGGATGGAAATGCGACTGGAATGAGTTGATAAACTCTGTAGACACATCTTCCTTCGTCTGTCCCAGAAGATTCCGATACATCGAAGACAATTCAATGATATCTTCCCGCTGCTGCCGTACATACGCATCATCCGAGGCATATACGGACATCTGCTCGCTTTCCTGGGGCGTCAGATCCAGTGTATTGGTACGGAGTACAGAATCCCGGACAGCCAGATTGCTGGTAGGCAGCCCTTTCGCCTTCTGCGAAATTGTCCGGTACAGGTTTTCCGCCTTTTTCTCAATAATATGGGAATACTCCGGATTCTTCTCAAATGTCAGGACTCCGTCCACATAGCCGCAAAGCCCGCTGCATGGCCTTCCTCCAAGCGTCTCCCAGGCGTTTTCCAGCGTCAGCTGGCCTTCCCGTTCTCCGTAGGTTGTCGAAATCACCACGGGCTGCATATAAATTTTTGAAATGCTCTCCTTATCCCCATAAAACCAGCAGGCATCCAGGAACTGCATCATATAGCCCCCGATCCCCATCCATTCAACGGTCGTGGCAAGCACCACGCCATCCACGCCGCGAAGCGTCTGGGGCAAAGTCGC
Source organism: uncultured Lachnospiraceae bacterium (assembly GCA_902797565.1). Classification (GTDB taxonomy): domain Bacteria; phylum Bacillota; class Clostridia; order Lachnospirales; family Lachnospiraceae; genus Weimeria. Next base: position 3,178 of record CADBTO010000059.1, on the reverse strand, counting down.
TATCGTATTCTTGTGCTCATATATATTATATCGATGTACCTCCACCCGCAATTCTGTCAGAACTTCTTCCATCTTGTCGATCACAAAAATCGTAGGATCGTCCAGTACCCCTCTCCCGCCATAATATACATTGATCTTCATTTCTTATCTTATCTCCAATACTACCGGAAATCGTAATATTCCTTGAACTACGACTACCAGTATATATTGGATTTTTAGATTTATCAAGTATATTTCTGCTAACATCGAGAGATTTTTCACGCGGAATCCAATCGGCCAGCCCCTACATAATCCGATAAGCCACATCTGCAAAAGAGATCAGATCCTGCCTGTTCAATTTCACCGACTGCCTGTATTCCACCATCTGCCCATTAACATACGTGCCATTCTTCGAATTGAGATCCTCCACAAAGAAATCCCCGTTTTTTATCATAATACGCGCATGCTGCCTGCTCACGGCAGGAGAATGCAGGACGGCATCGTTGTGTTCATCCCTGCTGCCAATCCTGAAATTTGTCTTGCTGATCACATAATCCAATTCCCTGCCATATCCCTCATAGACCAGTTTCCCTTCAAACCGGTCGTCTGCTCTCGATAGTAACATAGTAGGCTGATACAGTTGTTCCCCTGGATCAAACATGACATCGTCAAACAGCTCATCCCGGTCTTTTTTCCCGAAACCTGTTTTTTCAAATAAGCCTCCATGGAACCATCCCGCCAGAGCCTTTTTGAACCGTTCAAATACTCCTGTTTTCTCCTGCTCTTCTATTTCTGCCAGCATATCCACCACATCCGATGGCTCTTCTCCAATAAACTCCTCCTGCTGTTCCTCTCGCCAAAAGCTGTTTTCTTTTTCCACAGCCACCTTGTCCTGTGCATCCAGATGCTTCCACGCCACCTTCCGGTCTGCCTGTCGCTGTTCCTCTTTTCCCCACCCGCCTGCTGCATGATGCAGTCCATCCTTTTCGAGGCCGGCTGCAAATCGACGCGAGCCATCTGCTTCCCGACCACCTTCTTCCCGACCGCCTTCTTCCTGACCGCCTTCTTCCTGACAGCCTGTCGCCCGGCTCAGTCCATCCTTTTCAAGTCCAGCTGCAAATCGGCGCGATTTATCTGCTTCCCGACCGCCTGCTGCTCGGCGCCCGCCTTCCGAACGATGCGCACTCCCCTCTTCTCCATATGCCCGGTTCCCGGTCTCGTGATTCCCGGAAAAGGCACGCATTTCCAGCGCAGACCGTCCATTCCGGCAGTCTTCCAGAATTTCCAGCATTTCGTCAAAGGACACTGCCTCACCAGAACGGTCATACATTGTGATGACCGCTTCCATCACATCCGGTTTTCCCGGTTCAACCTCCTTCATCAAATAATCCAGCATCTCCCGAATCTGTTTCTGTGCGTCATGCTTTTCCATCGGGCAATAACACAGGAAGACCGTCCAAACCTCCGCATTTCTGGAAAAAAACAGGGAGTCCGGATCCACCAGAATCCTGTCTTCGTTGATCAGGTAATTCCCCAACGCTTTCCAGGCCGCTGCCAGATAACGCAGGATCATCTCCAGGTTTTCAAATGTGACGCCTTCCTGGCTGATAATATCCCTCAGAGAACGCTTTCCGGTAATATCATACCAGATCTGCAGTTTCTTATTCATCTGCACCGTATAGAATGCCAGCAAAATCGCAATATCATTCTCCCTGAGCATCCTGTCGGTATAGTCCTCTTCATAAGGCTCCCCCTCCAGGACCATAAAACTGTTTTCCGGGCTTCGGTTATAATACCGCTGCATGATTCATACTCCTCTCTTCATCCCAAAGAACTCTGTTATTCTCCTGTCAATTTCTCAAATATCCCCTTGCCTGCAGCTATTTCCCTGAATATTTTCGGCGCATCCATATCCTCCCCCCGGTTTTCCCGGATATATGCCACCGATTCGTTGAAAATATCAACCGACAGGATCATTCCACCAGCCATAATGGACAGGCAGATTGAAACAATCCATGCCGCTTCAATCGTATAGACCCCCTTCAAAAATCTATGCTCCAAGTACACCCCCTCCAAATACCACCACCAGTCCCGCTGCGGACAGAAATGGGACAAACGGCAGCGTATCCGTCTTCTTTTTCCTGAAAACCAGCATCGCAACAATCCCAGCCAGTCCTGCCAGTAAACTGGACAGCCACAAAAGCAGCAGGTTGTTCCAAAAACCCAGGTAGATGCCTGTCACCATACAGACAATCGCATCTCCTTTCCCAATCTTCTCCCGTGTCAGGAGTGCGATGAGATAGACGAATACACCGATCAACAATCCGCCCAACATATCATATACACTAATACGCCGATACATGATATGGTAGACCACACCCAGGATGCCTGAAAGGCATACCACAACAACACCCACTTCTCTCTTTCGTATATCCGTCACCGAGCATATCCCAAGCATGCCCAATAAACTTGCCATCTCCATTTCCACTGCCCTCCCCCATATCTTGTACTCCGTCCCCGGTTCCATCGCCGCAGTGCACGTCAGAACATACTTTCCGTCTCAGTGCTGTGCGCCAGAACATTCTTTCCATCTCAGTGTTGTGCGCATCTTGAACAAGGACGATACATTTTCTCAGCCACAGAACGCTTGATCGTCCTGATCTCTCGTTTCAGCCCGCTGCAAGCCAGACTGCAGTGGTATCGGTTTCCATAATTCGTATAATAAACCACACCTTCTCCAGAAGGATGGCAGGATGCGCATGGATAATATTTCGACCCATCCGTCGCACGAAGCGCAGATATATTTCCCGCTGCCGTTGACTGGATACTGGGATTGAGATAGGAACAATGGATGCTCTCGTGATATACGCCTGTCGTATGTGCCGTCACATAGACATACCCATCCTCTTCCTCGTCCGGTTTCTTCTCATGCGGATCATAACCCACCCAGCGCCTCGCTTTCGCGCATTGCACCATCTGCCATCCCGGATCATCAAAAAACATTCCTGCCACCGGAAGCGGAACACGGTAGGATGCTTTGATAAAGATGTCTTTTTCCGTTACTTCTGTTTTCAGAAAATTGATGCCCAGCATTCCCCCTGCCACAAAACGCAGCGGAACCTTATTTTTTGTGATCTGTGCCACACTCGCTGCAATGGCAGTCCCCTGGTTGACAAGGCGGACTCCGCCGCCTGACACG
>CADBTO010000058.1 GCA_902797565.1 uncultured Lachnospiraceae bacterium | reverse complement strand
GATCCATGACTTCCTGTACGGATGACTCGCAGAGCATCGCACAGCCTGTCTGGCGGCAGGCATAAACATCTGAATGGTCGCCAAAAATGTTCAGCGCATGGCTTGCTACGCAGCGTGCTGATACATTAAAGACACCGGGAAGCCCCTCGCCCGCGACCTTGTACAGGTTCGGGATCATCAGGAGCAGACCTTGCGAAGCCGTGAACGTCGTCGTCAGCGCACCAGCTACCAGAGAGCCGTGTACCGCACCTGCAGCGCCTGCTTCTGACTGCATTTCCGTAATCTGCACGGTCCGCCCGAAAATATTCTTCCTGCCTGCGGTAGCCCACTCGTCCGCTGCCTCAGCCATAACAGAAGAAGGGGTGATCGGGTAGATCGCTGCGACATCCGTATACGCATAAGAAGCGTGGGACGCAGCATGATTTCCGTCCATGGTTTTCATCGGTCGTTTGATCATGTTCATTCCTCCTACTACATCATCATAAAATACTTTTCATTTTCTATGGAAAATTCCCAGAAAAATAAACGCTATGGTGTATCATAACCCTTTTTTATTGGATTATCAATAGAAAAAACCGAAAAAAATTGTTTTCCTTTTAGAACATTTCCACAAAGTCCGTTTTTCAAGCACTTTCAAGCACTTTTTCATTTGTAATCAAACCATTTTAAGCGTATAATAAAGCGAATCTGGGAAAAAAGGGGAAACAAACCCGTGTGTGAATAATCTGGTACACAACTGTCTGATAAGTACCGTGCGCTTCTGCATATCAAGAAGTATGAGATTTCACATCCCGGATTCCAGGTTGAAATTCCATGGTTACCCTGTAGATTCAGCAAGAAAAAATATAAGAGGAGTTCTGAAAGCATGATACAAGCAGCAGGCATCACGCTTCGCATCGGCAAAAAAGCCCTGTTCGAGGACGTGAATATCAAATTTACCGAAGGAAATTGCTATGGCGTGATCGGCGCAAACGGTGCAGGAAAATCCACGTTCCTGAAGATCCTGTCCGGCCAGCTGGAACCCACGAACGGCGACGTTGTGATCACGCCGGGCGAGCGGCTCTCCTTCCTGGAGCAGGACCACTTCAAGTATGACGAGCATACGGTGCTTGATACCGTCATTATGGGAAACCGCCGTATGTATGACATCATGAAGGAAAAAGACGCAATCTACGCAAAACCGGATTTTTCGGATGAAGACGGAATCCGGGCCGGGGAACTGGAAGCAGAATTTGCGGAAATGGACGGATACAACGCGGAAAGCGATGCTGCCTCCCTCCTGAACGGACTGGGGATCGAAACAGACCTCCACTACAGCCTGATGAAAGACCTGCCTGGTGCAGGGAAGGTCAAAGTTCTGCTGGCAAAAGCACTTTTTGGAAATCCGGACATCCTGCTTTTGGACGAGCCGACCAACCACCTGGATCTGGATGCCATCGGATGGCTGGAGGAATTTCTGATCAATTTCAACAACACGGTGATCGTTGTGTCGCATGACCGTTATTTTTTGAACAAGGTCTGCACCCATACCGCAGATATTGATTACGGAAAAATCCAGCTCTACGCAGGGAATTATGATTTCTGGTACGAATCCAGCCAGCTGATCCTGAAACAGCGCAAAGAGGCAAACAAAAAGAAAGAAGAACAGATTAAGGAATTAAAAGAATTCATCTCGCGCTTCTCGGCAAACGCCAGCAAGTCCAAGCAGGCGACCTCGCGGAAAAAGGCGCTCGAAAAGATCGAACTCGATGACATCCGTCCTTCCAGCCGGAAGTACCCGTATATCGATTTCCGCCCGAACCGGGAAATCGGAAACGAAGTGCTGATGGTGGAAGACCTGACGAAGACCATCGATGGCCAGCTGGTACTTGACCATGTTTCGTTTACACTCGGACGCGAGGACAAGGTTGCCTTCGTTGGCGGCAATGAATTTGCAAAGACTGTGCTCTTCTCCATCCTGATGGGTGAAATGGAACCGGACGAGGGATCCTACAAATGGGGCGTAACGACTTCCCAGTCCTATTTCCCGAAGGACAACACGAAGATCTTCGACTCGGATCTGCCAATCGTGGACTACCTGACGGGTTATTCGGAAATCAAGGACGCCACCTATGTCCGCGGCTTCCTGGGACGGATGCTCTTCGCCGGCGAGGACGGCGTGAAGAAGATGAAGGTACTGTCCGGAGGCGAGCGCGTGCGCGTCATGCTCTCCCGTATGATGATCGAAGGCAGCAACATCCTGCTGCTTGACGAGCCGACAGACCACCTGGATATGGAGTCAATCACGGCGCTCAACCAGGGGCTGATCAAGTTCAAGGGCGTGATCCTCTTCTCCTCGCGCGACCACCAGATCGTGGAAACCACGGCAAACCGGATCATCGAGATCCTGCCCGGCGGGAAGATCATCGACAAGATCACAACCTACGATGAATACCTGGAAAGCGATGAAATGGCAAGGAAGCGCCAGGTGTACAGTATGTCAGCGGATGACGAAGGGGATAACTGAGCCATCGCATAAAGACGAAAAAAGCCCCCGGGCGTGAGATGTTCCCATCTCCTGCCTGGGGGCTTTTTGATTGAATCCAACGGGCTGCCAAACGAGTTTTCCGGCCCTGCCGGACGCACCCCTGCACACCCTCACTTCAACACTTCATATACCTTCAACCGTGCGACCTGCCTTCGCAGTGCCGCCTCTGCCATCATATATTCCTGTGCCGACCGTTTCTGGAGCATCGCTTCCTTTGCGGCAGCCGCTTCTTCCCGTGCCCTTGCCGCGTCAATATCTTCCGGGTGCTCCGCAGACTCCACCAGAATGAGGACATCCCCGTTTTCCACCCGCATCATACCGGAAGAAACGGCCGCAAGCAAATCCTTCCCGTCTGCCGGCCGAAAAACCATCTGTCCCGGCTCGATGGGTACGACAATGTTCTCGTGATCCGCGAGGACGCCATACTCACCGTCGATAGTCGGAACGATCACCGATTCTGCTTCGCCTTCAAAAAATACGCTATCTGCTTCGAAGATACGTAAATGAAACCGATTACTCATTCCAGGCTCTCCGCTTTTTTCATCACATCTTCAATGGTACCGACATTAAAAAATGCCATCTCCGGCAGGTCATCATACAGCCCGTTGATGATCCCCCGGAAGCCCTTGACCGTCTCTTCCAGAGGCACATAGGCCCCTGATACACCCGTAAACTTCTCCGCCACGAACATAGGCTGGGAAAGGAAGCGGGCAATCTTCCTGGCACGGTTGACCACCAGACGGTCTTCATCTGAAAGTTCATCCATCCCCAGGATTGCAATGATATCCTGCAATTCGTTATACTTCTGCAGGTATTCCTGTACCTTCCGTGCGGTCAGGTAATGCTCCTCGCCCACGATATCCGCTTCCAGGATCCGGGACGTGGAATTCAAAGGATCCACCGCAGGATAGATCCCCTGCTCCGCAATGCTCCGGGAAAGGACGGTTGTTGCATCCAGATGCGTGAACGTCGTTGCAGGGGCCGGATCTGTAAGGTCGTCTGCCGGAACATAGACTGCCTGCACAGATGTCACCGATCCATCTTTCGTAGACGTGATCCGCTCCTGCAATGCCCCCATCTCCCGTGCCAGCGTCGGCTGGTATCCCACTGCAGACGGCATATGCCCCAGCAGGGTTGACACTTCGGAACCTGCCTGCACAAAACGGAAGATATTGTCGATAAACAACAACACATCCCGATGCTGGACATCCCGGAAATACTCCGCCATCGTCAACCCCGTCAGGCCCACCCGCATCCGGACTCCGGGCGATTCGTTCATCTGCCCGAACACCATTGCGGTCTTGTCAATCGTACCGCTTTCCTTCATCTCGTTCCAAAGGTCGTTTCCTTCCCGGCTCCGCTCACCCACTCCCGTGAAGATGGAATACCCGCCGTGTTCCATCGCCACGTTATGGATGAGTTCCTGGATGAGCACGGTCTTCCCAACCCCGGCACCACCAAACAGACCGATTTTCCCGCCCCGGGCATAGGGTTCCAACAAGTCAATGACCTTGATCCCGGTTTCCAGGATCTCCACTTCCACATTCTGGTCCGCAAACTCCGGTGGTTTGCGGTGGATCCCCCAGCGCTCCGTTTCCTGCGGGATCGCCGGCCCGCCATCAATCGGCTCTCCGAACACATTAAACATGCGTCCGATTGTCACATCGCCCACTGGTACTGAGATGTCCTCTCCGGTCGATTGCACCTCAAGGTTTCTCGCAAACCCTTCGCTCTGCGATAGGACAATGCAGCGGACCACATTATCTCCCATCAGCTGTGCCACTTCCATGACCCGCTTTGTCCCTTCGATCTCCACCGTCAGTGCTTCCCGCACGCGCGGCAGCTCTCCTTCATGGAACTTGACATCGACCACCGGCCCGGACACGCTGATTATTTTTCCTGTATGCAAGGCATCTGCCTCCCTTCGTTATTTTAGGACTCCTTGGTGCGCTTTTCAAAACTCGCTACAGGGCTTACTCTTCGCAGACTAGCTGCTCAGAGAAAGCCCTTCTTTGACTCCGTGAGGATACTCGCTTCGCTCCGTTCCTCTCTCCGTCTGACGATATCACGCGCAGTCGGAGTTTGATATTATAAACTCCTTTGTGCGCTT
>CADBTO010000057.1 GCA_902797565.1 uncultured Lachnospiraceae bacterium | reverse complement strand
TTCCGCCTGCGTCACCACGGCGCGGTGGATTTTTCCCTTCAGCATTGTAATCTGCATGTTCTTTCTCCATCAAACAGTCAAGCAAACAATCCAGCTTCCCAAAAGCTTACGCCTCAAAGATGAAGTTGTCGATCAACCGCACCTTCCCGATATATACAGCCATCGCGCAGAGCACCTTCCCTGCCAGCTGTTCCACCGGCTGCAGTTCGTTCCAGTCCACGATCTGCACATAATCAATCCTGGCCAGCGGCTCCTTTTCAATCTCGCTGGAAATGGCATCCAGCAGAACCTTTGCGTCCCGCTCTCCTGCTTCCATTTTTTCCCGTCCAAGTTCCAGTGACCGGTGCAGAACCAGCGCCGCTTTCCGTTCCTCCGGATTCAGGTATGTGTTCCTGGAACTCTTCGCCAGCCCGTCTTCTTCCCGGATGATCGGGCATCCGATGATTTCGATATTGTAGTTCAGGTCCCGGACCATCCGCTGCACAATCGCCAGCTGCTGGGCGTCCTTCTGCCCGAAATACGCACGATCTGCTTCCGCGATATGGAATAATTTTGTCACAACCGTACAGACTCCGCCAAAGTGGATTGGCCGGCTCTTTCCGCAGAGTTCTTTTGAAAGGACATCCACGGAAACCCCCGTATGGAATCCCTCCGGATACATCTCCTTCGGTTCCGGATGGAAGACCAGGTCTGCGCCAAGCTGCTCGCACAGCCTGCAGTCTGCCTCAAAATCCCTGGGATACGCTTCCAGATCTTCATTCGGCGCAAACTGCGTCGGGTTCACGAAATCACTGACCACCACACGGTCATTTTCCTCTCTTGCCCGCCGAATCAGGCTGGCATGCCCCTCGTGCAGATACCCCATCGTCGGCACCAGCCCGACCGACTCCCCTGCCTGCTTCCACTGCCGCACCGCGGCCTTGACATCTGAAACCTTTTCTGCGATTATCATCTTCAACAAACTCCTTTATGCAAGAATCAATACAGCGTCTCGATCACTTCATCAATGCGACAATCAATACAGCGTCTCGATCACTTCATCCGAAATTGCAAACCCATGCTCCTCGCCAGGGAACTGCCCTGCTTTTACTTCTTTATCATAATCCCGGAACGCCGCTTCCATGCGCTCCCCGATTGTATCATAGACCTTGACAAACTTCGGCCTTACGCCGTCAAACATCCCCAGCATATCCTGGTACACCAGGACCTGCCCGTCACAGTCCGCGCCTGCACCAATCCCGATCGTGGGGATATGCAGCTTCTGCGAAATCAATGCTGCAAGCTTGGAAGGCACGCATTCCAGCACCACCATAAACGCACCTGCCTCCTGTACCAGCAGGGCATCTTCCAGCACCTGCTTTGCCTGCTGTTCGGACTTCCCCTGTACCCGGAACCCGCCGAAGGCATTGACCGACTGGGGGGTCAGCCCGATATGCGCCACAACCGGAATCTGCGCATCCACGATCGCGCGGATCTGCCCATGGACTTTCGCGCCGCCTTCCAGCTTCACCGCCTGCGCATGCCCCTCTTTCACGAGCCTGCCCGCGTTGTGCACCGCTTGGACATTGGACTCATGGTAGGACAGAAACGGCATATCCGCCACGAGGAACGTATCCGAAAGCCCTCTTGACACACAGGCCGTATGATGGATCATATCTTCCATCGTAACCGGCAGCGTATCTTCGTATCCCATCATCGTCATCCCCAAGGAATCACCCACCAGCACCATGTCAATGCCTGCTTTCTCCACAATCCTTGCCATGGTATAATCATAACAGGTCAGCATACTGATCTTCTGGCCTTCGTCTTTCATCTTCTGTAATGTAAGTACGGTTCGTTTCATCTTTTTTGAACTCCTCTATCATACGTGGTCATGCCCTGCGGCACTGCGGCTTGCTTCCAGCCCGTTTATCCCTTCCAGCCCTCTGGATGCTCCAGATCCTTCGGCCCATCCAAACCCTTCGGTTCCTCCGAACCTCTCAGTTTCTCCGAACCCTTCAGACCCTTCCAGCCCTTCAAATCCCCGCATCCCGCCCCGCTCCGGATGTTTCTCCTTCGCAAGCTTTACAAGCTGCCGGGAAAGCGCCCGGTAGATCTGCGCCGCATCCGGCGGAAGAACCGAAAGATGTGTCTGCACCGTTTCCAGATCGCCCCGCTCCACCGGCCCGGTCAGGGCGTCTTTCGCGCCCACACGCAGTCCGGCCTCCAGATTTTTCGTCATCAAAGGCCCAAGCGCTTCCCGCGCCTGTTCCACAGAAAATCCAATGCCGCAGAGCTGGCCCTCTGCCGCGTCCAAAAGCGCCAGGACACAGTTGGATGCAAGCACCGCCGCCGCATGGTACTTCGCTTTGTCTTCCGGAGCGATCTCCACCACGCGAAGGCCCAGCCCTTCCAGAAAAACCCGCATCGCAGGCAGTGCCTCCCTGCTTCCTTCGATTGTAAATAACGCCTCCTGAATCTCCCCGGCAGAACGCTCCGGGTCTGAAACCGCAAGCAGCGGATGGATACTAAGGCCATATGCCCCAGTTTGTCTGATATGAGAAAAACATTCCGATGAAAAGCAGCCACTGGTATGGCAGAAAACCTTTCCGTTCAAATCCGTTTCCGGCACTTCTTTCCGAATCTGCTCCCAGACAGCCTGGATCTGGTCGTCCGGCACCGTCAGGAAAACGGTTTCAGACGCCTCCACAAGCCCGCCCGGCGTTTCAAAGAAGTCCCCGCCGGACATCGTCACCGCTTCCCGCGCTGACGACGCACTCCGGCTAAAATATCCGGACACAGGAACCCCCTTCTGCCTGAAAAAGATTCCCAGTGCCCGGCCCACCTTCCCGGCCCCAATGAAGCCGATCCGGTTCTTTCCAATTTCCATACACAGTCCCCCTTCCACCCGCCTTGTGTTCCGAACCCGGATACACCTGGATATGCCTGCATGCCTGCATACTTGCATATTTACATGAAGGAAACTGCCTTACCAGTTTTTTTATTTTGTTCATCGGTACAGTTTCTCGCTGCCCGTCTTTTCACAGGCTTCAAAGAATACCATCCGTTTTTGGGGTCGATGAAGACCCAGTACCCATCATAGCAGACCCCGCTTCAAAAGTAAAGCGAAAACCTGCCCTAATCTCCAAAACTTTCTGACACAGTTGTTGCACCATGTTTCAAAGCAAGCACAATATCCTTCGCAGGATCTGATTTTTTCTGGACGCTGCCGGTCTTGTAATCAATCGACAGCCCTGGCTGCATATTATAGCAATACACATTGAAATTCAATCCCTTGCCCTTGTCTTCCACGGAATATGCTTCCATATGCACGCCGCTCGGAACCAGATTATCCCCCCGATAGACCGGTGCCACACGATACAGCACATGGTTTCCCGTATCAAAAATATAATCCAGCACCTGGTTTTCAAACGGCAGCATCCCGTCCACGTTCATATAGCGCGTGCCCGTCACCAGATTCTGCTCACTGTTGCAGGTTTCCATATCCGCCCCCGCAGCCGCTTTCTGCATCAAAAGATGACTCCGGTTGTAGACATAATTCCCGTCCACGATATCGGAAAATTTCACGGTCTGCCAGCCGCTCGGCCGGATATGCCCGATGTCCACCCGTTTTCCATAATTGATCGTGTCTTTGGAAAGGCAGCCAAGCGCCACCCTGGCACGTCCCAGCTTGTCCAGCCGCGAATATTTCACAAAGCTCTCCTTCTTTGATTTCTGGCTCTTTGAAAACTTTGCCTTGTTCTTGTACAACGCTGTATAGGGCATCCCTTTCCACTTCGGGATGGAATCCAGATCCACACCCTTTTCCTCTTCCGCCTTCTCTGACGAAGCCTTGCTGTTCTTGCTGCTCTTCCCAACCTTCACTGCCTGCACACCGTACTCGTCTGTCCCGCCCGTCTTGCCGCCCTTGTCCGTACCTCCAAGCTTTCCGCTCTTAAAAACCACGGTCGGCCCATCCGCGCCGTCTTCCAGCGCACTGGTAGTCCCCTCGTCCAGAAGCATCGAAGCCACGCCCGCCGCTGTCTCAATCTCTTCCGTGCTGCAGGCGCAAAGCGGCAGTGCCAATGCGCAGAGCATGCATGCCCTCGCCATCCATGCAAATACCCGTTTCTTCATTTTCAAACGCCCCACCCCTTTCAAAAAACTAATCCAGAATCCGGCGCGGCTTCCATTTCAGAAAATCCCCGGATACCAGGCTGTACTGGATCCCATGGTAATCCCCATGGATGCTGTCATAAAACCGCGAATCGCCGTGACAATGCGCATAGACCACCTGCTGCGCCCCGTAGGCTTCCGCCATATCTGTAAAGGCACTGTGCTCCTCCAGAATATTCGTCGGGGGATAATGCAAAAACATAATATATTTCCGGTATCCCGCTTCCCTTGCTGCCTCAAACGATGCCGAAAGCCGCGCCAGCTCCCGCCGGACAATCTTTTTTGCCTGCACCTCTTTCTCCTCATCCCAGCCCATCACCTGGCCCCACTGGTTCAGGTAAAACGGCCCTTCAAACGTGAATCCCTTCGTGCCCACCAATGCGTAGTCCTGATAAGAAAAAAAGTTCCCCTGCAGAAATTCCAGCTTCCCTGCAAAACGCTGCGCCAGCGCATTTGTTTTTTTCGCGTCCCAGAACATATCATGGTTTCCCCGCGTCAGGATCTTCCGCCCCGGCAGATCGCAGATATATTGCAGATCTTCTTCGCACTCTGCCATCTTCCGGCCCCAGCTATGGTCCCCAACCAGAACCAGCGTATCCTCCGGCCGGATCATCTTCGCGCAGTTTTTTCGGAACTTCTCCTCATGGTTCTTCCAGACACGCCCCTTAATCTGGGAACGCGCCTTCAGTTCTGACTGGAAATGCAGATGCAAATCCCCGATCGCATATAAAGCCATTGTTCTATCTCCCTGATTCCCTATGCAGGGTGCATCCCTCACCCTGCGCCGCGCGCCCGTCGATTTCCTATGGTATCGCGCATCATACAACCTGCACTGCGCACCCCACCCGTCTCCGGCAGCACGCCAGAAGCAGCAGCTCCACGTTATCCGTGCTGTATTCAATCTGCTCCGACCAACGGCGCAGCTGCTCCGGCAAATCCCCAAAAACCGCATCCGTCCAGAAGACAAACATCGTTGACAAACGGGCGTATTCCAGAATATCCTGTATCTGAAAAATCTCTGAAGCTTCCGGTTCGTCTATATCTTTGTCTATATCTTCGTCTATTTCCTCATCTGTTTCTTCTATGCGTTCCAGCTGCCGAAACAGGATATATGAGAAAATCCGGTCATACAGCTTTTCGGAAAACACGTCGAAATATGCCCGCGCCCGTTCCTGATGCACCATGCGCCCTTCCCAAAGTTCCTGCATCTGCTCTGTCCATCGCTGGTCAATCGGCTCCGTTTCCAGAAATGTCTGCAGCATCCACGAAATATATGCTGTATCCAGATCCGGTACAAAGCAAAGCGCCCCGGCAGGCACGCCAACGCCATCCAAGCCGGAAGGCTCCAACCGCTCCAAAAGGCCTTGCATGGAAATCACGTCTGCATCATCCACCAGGAATTCCAGCGGTTCCTCTTTCTCCAGAAGCAGCGCGCACACCGCCTCACAGCTCAGTCCCAGCCCGCAAAGCCGGTCTTCTCCGATCTCTTGAAAAAATCTTGGGTGCAAGGCACAAATATCACAGAGCGCATCCTCTCCCAGTTCCAAAATCAGCCGGCAAAGTCCTGTTTTCTCCAGAAACGGGCAGCAATCTTCCTGCAGCACCATATGGAAACCATCCGCATCTTCATAGACTGCCTCCGACAGCTGCGCGCCGATCCCCTGCCCAAGCACCTGGTCCTGCGCCAGCTGTTCGTAATATGCCGCCGTCTCATCATCCACATCAATTTCCCAGCCCTTACAGCAGGAATGCCTGCATGCCCCTGCCTTGCAGGCAAACCGCCCATAAAACTCCGGAACAATATTCGCCATTACGCCCCCTTCCCCCGGCGCTCTTCCAGATAACGCAAAAACTGCCTGGCCATCTCCGGCCGCTTCACCGTTGCAGGAATGCAGCAGATCGCCTCGCCGCTGCCGGAAACTGCGTCTCCCACATCCAGTCCCACGGCAAGCGGATCTCCCATGCCCTGTGAATCTTTGGAGATCCAGACCTCCTGCGCATCCCCTTCCTTCGTATCGTCTTCCCCGGCTGCCACTGCCTCCTGGAACGCCCGGATCCTTGCCATATCAATATAATAGATCCGTCCCTCATAGCTCTCCAGGAAATCCTCCCCCAGAAGTTCCGAAAGGTCTGCCGCGGCCTCGCCCTTTGCCATGTAGTTTGCAATCGCAATATCTCCTGCCACAAGGTCGCAATCCTTTGCTGCAAGTGCCACCATCAGCTTCTGAAGTGCGATCGTCCCCGTGTCATCCCGTGGAACGCCCCAGTCAATGACATACTCCTGCTGTTCCAGATCAATCCCTGCATAAGACACGAATCCCTCTTCCAGCGCCTCTTCCGTCTCCCCGTCCATCGGGATATTCAGCACCAACGCCTCGAATACCATCTCTTTTTTGGGTGCAAGCAGTGTATGAATGCCATAAATCAGTAGTATCACCGCCGCAATCCCGCCAATAATCGGCCATTTGAAATATTCCCAGATGTATTCCACCGCCTCTTTGGGCTTCATATCACGGACTTTTCTGACCTGCTCCCACTCTTCCTGCAATACGCTCATAAAAAACCCCCTTACAGCCTTTTCCTCTTCCCCGATCCATCACCGCAGTTTCTCTATTTCCCCTGCCGCAAGCCCCGTCACTAACGCGATTTGTTCCAGCGGCATTCCCGTTCCAAGAAGGTTTCTCGCAACCCGTTCCACACCTTCACGTCTTCCTTCCCGCCTTCCTTCACGCCTTCCTTCACGTCTTCCTTCCTGTCTTCCTTCCCGCCTCCCA
>CADBTO010000056.1 GCA_902797565.1 uncultured Lachnospiraceae bacterium | reverse complement strand
TTTGAAAAGGTGCAGCCGGATGTCGTGCTGTATGACGTTCTTGGTGATGTAGTGTGCGGTGGCTTCGCGGCGCCGATCCGGGAGGGCTATGCGGATGAGGTGCTTGTGGTAACGTCTGGAGAAAAGATGGCGCTTTATGCGGCAGGCAATATTGTGTCCGCGGTGGAGAATTTCCGGGACAGAAGCTACGCGCGTGTCCGTGGCGTCCTGCTCAATGCCAGGAATGTCCCGGATGAAGAAGAACGCGTTGCGGCGTTTGCCGCTGAGCGGGGCATTCCGGTGATCGGACGGATTCCAAGGAGCGATGAGATCATTCAGTTTGAGGATGAAGGGAAGACGGTCGTGGAAGGGGATCCGGAACTGGAAGTGTCGCAGTGCTATATAGATTTGGCACAGAGGCTTCTGACGAGGGAGCCATAGTCGCGGCCAGACAAATCGCATTGCTGTTATACAAACCAATCAAGTAAAGCATATGTAGGGATCATATAGCAATCATTCATAGATATACAGTATAATTAAGAGATTATATCGAGAATTGACATTGAGGAGCGGTATATTGAGAAGCATTATGGAAGAGAAAAGTGCCAGATTTTATCGCGTTGGGGAATTATTGGAGCGTATGCTGGATCTGGAAGATGTGGCTGCGGTGCGGGAATCCTGGATTCCCAGGGAATTTACCCCGGGATATGGGCTGGTCTATTCGTCTCCTGCCACGCTTGCGTACAATTCGCCCGGAGCCGAAGGCTATGGAGTGAAGCGTGCGGCGCTCGCTGTTCCGGAGTCTGTGATGCTGGTGGTTTCGCCGGGCTGCTGTGCCCGTAACACCTCTGGCATTACGGCAATGCCGGAGTATGCCGGACGGTATTTTTACCTGACGTTGGACGAGGCGGACGTCGTGACAGGCAGGTATGCAAAGCGCGTCCTTCCCGCTGTCCGGGAAGTGGTCGCGCTGCGGCAGGCACGGACGGGGAGGGCCCCGTCCGTTGTTTTTTTATGTGCAACCTGTGTGGACGCACTGCTGGGGACGGATTTTGAAGGCATCGCCAGGGAATGCGAGCGGGATTGCGGGGTGAAAGTCCGGCCTGCTTATATGTATGCGCTGACGCGGGAAGGAAGCCAGCCGCCGATGGTACTCGTTCGGGACGCGATTTATAGCCTGTTGGAACGCCCGCAGGGCAGGAAAAAGACCGTGGGCGTTCTGGGATTTTTCCAGAGCCTGCAAAAGGATTGCGAACTGGAACGAGTCCTGCAGGCATTGGGTGCGGAGGGGCTGGTACAGATATCCGGATGTCCGGATTATCAGTCTTTCCAGGAACTGGCCAGGGTTTCCCTGAACCTTGTCCTGCATCCGGAAGCACGGCTGGCAGCGGAGCATCTGGAAAAACGGCTGGGCATCCCATGGATTGAGCTGTCCCGTTTTTTTGACCCGGAGCGCAATCGCAGGCAGTACCAGGCACTGGCGGCGGCTCTGGGCAAGCCGCTTCGTGATGTGGCGCGTTTTGTGGAAACGACCGGGAAGCCGCAGGATGGAGTGGCGGCGGCTGGGAAGCCGCAGGAGGATGTGGAAACGACCGGGAAGCTTCAGGCGGAAGCGGGGGCGGCTGGGAAGCTTCAGGCGGAAGCGGGGGCGGCTGGGAAGCTTCGGGCGGATGAGAAAGCATCCGGGAAATTGCAGGATGGAGTGGCGGATTATGTGGCAGCACAGGAAGCGGTAACGAATGCCAGGGAGCATCTTGCGGGCAAGGCCGTGGCGGTCGGCGAGTGTCTGAACGGCAGCGCTTTTGAAATTTCCGCGGCGCTTGTTTCTGCCGGGATCCATGTGTCGGAGATTTATGGGACGCTGTCCGGGACGGACGCGCCGTATATCCGGAAGATCGCAGCTGCCAGCCCGGATACGCGGATTTACTTCAACCAGCATCATAGTATGCTGTATTATCGGGAGACCGGGCCGGTGTCCGTTGCAATCGGGAAAGATGCCTGTTTTTATCATCCGGATGCAAAGCACGTCCGGTTTGATGATCCGGTGGAATGGTTTGGCTATGCAGGTGTGCGGAGGTTGTTTTCGAGCTTATGGGAAATGTAAAAGGATTTTTTTCTGTTTTGACGCCCTTTGCACCGGATGCAAGCGG
>CADBTO010000055.1 GCA_902797565.1 uncultured Lachnospiraceae bacterium | reverse complement strand
TCATCGGGATTGCCGGGATGTTCCTGGCACCGTTCGGGATGCTGATCAGTAAGTGGTCCGCGTTCAAGGCATCAGTGGATGAGGGGAATGTCCTGATGGTGTTCTTCATCGCGTTCGGCAGTGCTACGACATCATTATACTGGACGAAGTGGATGGGCAAGATCATCAGCATGAGCCATTTGGGCGAGAAGAAGTTCCGGGACATCACGAAGAATAACGAAGTGGTTTCACTGACGATCCATGCGGTGCTGATGATCCTGCTTTGTGCGCTTTTCCCGCTGCTCTCCAAGGTGTATGTCAATCCCCTGGTGGACGAGATGTTTGGTTCATACTCAGACGTGCTGCCGATGAATATCATGATCATGCTGGTTGTGATCATCCTGGTGGTCTTTGCGGTTCCATTCCTTTCGTATCTCGGAAGCCGGAATATCCGGACGAATGTCAAGCTGTCTTATATGAACGGCGTCAACGAAGGGGACAACAAGCGGTTCACGGACTCCTTCGGGGATCCGAAGCGGCTTTGGATTTCGAATTATTATTTCCATGAGCGCTTTGGGCAGCGGAAGCTGATGATTCCCAGCCAGATTTTTGCCACGGCAACGCTTGTGGTGATGCTGATCATGATCATAGGAGGTGGAATCGTATGACAGTACAGGTTTTTGCCAGGGTCCTGGCATATATCCTTCTGGCACCGCTGGTTGGGGGATTGCTGGAAGGGATTGACCGGAAATTATCCGCCCGGATGCAGCGGAGGGTTGGACCGCCGCTTTTGCAGCCTTTTTATGACGTGATTAAATTATTCAAAAAACAGACGATCGCCGTCTCTACGGCGCAGAGTTTCCTGTTGATGACCTATCTGGTGATGATCATCCTGACCGGTGCCATGTATTATGGCGGCAGTGATATCCTGATGTGCTTCTTCGTGATGAGTACCGGGGCAACTTTCCTGTATTTCGCCGCGATTGTCACAAGTTCCCCGTATGCCACAGTTGGGGCGAACCGGGAACTGCTGCAGATGGTATCGTATGAGCCGGCAGTACTGCTTGCCTGCGTTGGTTTCTATCTTGTGGAAGGGACCTTCAGCGTATCGGAAATTGCAAGTTCCAGGTACAGCGCGATTATGTACCTGCCGGGGTTCTTCGTTGCGTTCGTCTATATCCTGACGATCAAGATGCGGAAGTCTCCATTTGATACGAGTACTTCTCACCATATGCACCAGGAGATCGTCAAGGGCCTGACAACGGAGATGGGGTCAAAAAACCTGGCCTTGTTCCAGGTCACAGAGTGGTATGAAAATGTTTTTTTGATGGGAGTCATTGGGCTGTTCATCAAAAATTCCAGCCCGATCAGCACGGTGGCAGCGATTCTGGTAATCCTGGTGGTTTACTTCCTGGAAATCCTGATCGACAATTCCAGCGCGCGTGTGAAGACGGACATGATGATCAAGACCAGCTGGGGCGTGACCATCCTCTGTGCGGGGGTGAACCTTTTGGTATTGATGCTGGTTAGATAGGAGAGAGGCAATCATGGCAAATATAAAACGTTCGCCCTGGCTTCTGCATTATGACGGATCCAGCTGCAATGGCTGTGATATCGAGGTGCTGGCTGCCCTGACACCGGTCTATGACGCGGAACGCTTCGGGGTGATGAATACGGGCGACCCAATGCAGGCAGACATTTTCCTGATTACGGGCGGCATCAATGCCCAGAACCAGGCAACGGTAAAACAGCTGTATGACCAGATGCCCAGGCCAAAGGTAGTTGTTGCCGTTGGCGTCTGTGCGTGTACGGGTGGAATTTTTAAGGACTGTTATAATATTTTGGGCGGGGCGGATACAACGATTCCGGTGGATATTTATGTGCCGGGATGCGCAGCACGCCCCCAGGCAATTATCGACGGCGTGGTGCAGGCAGTGGAACTGTTCCAGCAGCGTTCGGATGAGCACGATGCGCTGGTCAAGCAGAATAAGGAAGGAAGGGAAAAATAAAAAATGACAAATCTTGGATTAAAAAATGAGATCCGGGAGATCCCTGTAGAAAACCTCCTGAATGAAGTGCTGGTGCTGAAGAAGCAGGGGATGCGGCTGTCCCAGGCCTGTGCGGCGTATATCAACGAAAAGTTCGAGCTCAGCTATTCGTTTTCTGATGATGCGGCATATGAACTGATCAACCTGCGGGTGGTCATTGATCCACAGACCCAGGTTCCTAGTATTACAGAACTGATTCCCCAGGCGGTCTTTTATGAGAATGAAATGAAGGAGATCTTTGGGGTGAAAATCGAAATGATCAGCCTGGATTATGAAAACAAGCTTTATCGAATCAAACAGACGGCACCGCTTGGGCCGAAACAGGAAACGGAGGTGAAGGCGTAATGGGCAAGCGAAGTGTGATTCCCTTTGGCCCCCAGCATCCGGTTTTGCCGGAGCCAATCCATCTGGATCTTGTAATCGAGGATGAGCGGGTGATTGAAGCAATCCCTTCTGTTGGGTTCGTGCACCGGGGGCTGGAAAGCCTCGTGGACAAGCGGGACTTTAACCAGATGACCTATGTCGCGGAGCGTACCTGCGGAATCTGCTCGTTCCAGCATGGAATGGGCTATTGTGAGGCTGTGGAGCATATCTTTGATGTGGATATCCCGATCCGGGCAAAGTTTTTGCGGACAATCTGGGCGGAACTGGGGCGGATGCACAGCCACCTGCTCTGGCTGGGACTCCTGGCGGATGCTTTTGGATATGAAAACCTGTTTTATCAGGCGTGGCGAATCCGCGAAAAAGTACTGGATATGATTGAAATGACCACGGGTGCGCGCCTGATCTTTTCCGTGAATAAAGTGGGCGGGGTCATCAAGGACATCACGGCGGACCAGCTGCGGATTATCGACGGCACGGTCACGGAGGTGGAAGCAGAGCTTCGGGATCTGGAGCAGGTATTCCTGGAGGATTCCACGGTCAAAAGCCGGCTGGTTGGCATCGGCATTCTGACAAAAGAGCAGGCGCATGACCTGGGCTGCTGCGGGCCGGTGGCAAGGGCGAGCGGAATCTCCTGTGATATGCGGCGGCTGGGTTATGCAGCGTATAGTATGCTGGATCTGGAGCCGGTGGTGGCAACGGAAGGGGATTGTTTTGCACGGTGCAAGTGCAGGCTGTATGAAGTCTATCAGTCGGTTGACCTGATCCGCCAGGCAATTACGAAGATGCCGAAGGAGCAGGAACTGGCAGTTCCGGTCAAGGGCAACCCGAATGGGGAATATTTCATGCGCCTGGAACAGCCCCGGGGCGAGGCATATTATTATGTCAAGGGTTCAGGCAAGCCGTTTATCGACCGTCTCCGGATCCGCACCCCTACGTTTGCGAATCTGCCGGGGCTTTGCGAAATGTTGAAAAATACGGAGCTTTCGGATGTAGGGCTTCTGGTTGTGACCATAGATCCTTGTATTAGTTGCACAGAGAGGTAGGGTGGATCATGGGTATCCTGAAATATGCGCCGCAGGCGCTGAAAAATTTGTTTTTGCCCCCTGTGACCACCAGTTATCCGGCGGTGCCATTCGAATATCCGGAAGGCAGCAGAGGGCATATTGAGATTGACATTGACGACTGCATCGGCTGCGGGATGTGCGTGCGCTGCTGTCCCTGCGGCACGCTGTCTGTGGACCGGATCAAAGGGACATGGTCGATCGACCGGTTTGACTGCATTGCCTGCGGGTTCTGCGTGGAAAAGTGTCCGAAGAAATGCCTGCATATGGCGAAAGGCTACCAGACGCCGGGCGGCGAGAAGGGGAGCGTGACGTATACCAAGTCCCCGGAGGTGCTCGCGGCAGAGGAACAGAAGCGGCAGGAAGCTGCGGCAAAGGCTGCGGCGGCGAAAAAGGCAAGGGAAGAAGCAGCGAAAAAGAAGGCGGCAGAAGAAGCGGCAGCGCAGGCAGCCGGAGGAGCCGGGGCAGCAGCACAGGCAGCCGGAGGAGCCGGGGCAGCAGCGGCCGGGGCGCCGGATGCCGGGAAGGCTGCTCCCGCAGGGGGCGTCTGAGATGTGTGTTGCGGCACCTGGAAAGGTCGTGGAAGTGTGGCGGACAGAAACCGGAGGCGCCAGGGCAGTCGTGGATTTTGCGGGCAGCAGGGTCAATGCCCTCTCCGGTTTGTTTGAGATCAGTCCGGGAGATGATGTGCTTGTGCATGCAGGCTGCATCATTCAAAAAATCTCCCAGAGCGAAGCAGAAGAAATGCGCACGCTCATAGAGGAAATGCGATATGTTTGAAGAGAATCAGAATCAGCCGGATTGGCAGGAGAGGGACAGGCTGACAGGTCTGTGGACCCGTGAGGCGATGATCGGGCGGATCAACCAGCAGGTATGGAGCGGTGGTCTGGCGTTGTCGGAACTGTCCTGCGTGTACTTTGATATTAAGGCGTTCAAGCTCTTCCATACCCGGAATGGGTTTGATCTGGGCTGCAGGTGCCTGATTGATCTGTCTGAAAAATTGCGGGAGGCTTTTCCTGATTCGGATATCTGCCGGTCTGATAATGACCACTTCATTTTATTTGCGGGGCGCGAGGGGCTGCTGGAGAAGATCCAGCGCCTTTCTTCCGCCATGCAGGAGCAGTGGCGGCATACCGGGCTGCAGCTGACAGCGGGAATTTATGAACCGCTGGAGGGAGAAACGGATGTGGCGCAGATCTGCAGCCATGCGCAGATTGCCTGCAAAGTCAATGAAGCGGCCAGGACCGGGGTCTCCATGTATGACGAGCGTATGGAGCGCACTATACGACTAAGGCAGCATATTACGCAGCATTTCTCTGAGGCGCTGGAAGAAAATCATATTGAAGTGTATTACCAGCCGATCTATCATGTGCTGAATGGCCGTCCATGCGGCGTGGAGGCATTGTCCCGGTGGAAGGATCCGGAATTTGGGATGCTTGTGCCGGAGGAATATGTGGATGTGCTGATCGAAGCAAGGCAGATCCATCTTCTGGATCTCTTTGTGATCCGCCGGGTCTGCAGGGACAGTCGGCATTTTATCGAATCAGGCTCTCTTGATTCCCTGCCGGTATCCATCAATATTTCCCGTATGGATTTTGTGCTCTGCGATATGGCTGAGGAAGTGAAGAAAATTGCATCAGAATTTGATGTTCCGCTTTCAAGCCTGAGTTTCGAGATCCAGGAGGATGATCTGGCTGTCGAACGGGAATCTTTGCTGGAAGAGTTGTCCCGTTTGAAGGCGCTTGGGTGCCAGATCCATCTGGATGATTTTGCCAGCAAGCTTTCTCCGCTGCAGTTTTTGAAGGAGTTTTCCTTTGACAGCGTGAAGATTGAGAGCAGCTTCCTGGCGGACTGCGAAGACGGGCTGCGGGCAAAGATCATCATGAAAAACCTCATCAATATGGCAAAGGAGCTGGGGATCCAGACCCAGGTCAGCCAGGTGGAATCGGAAGGGGTGCTGGAGTTTTTGCGGCAGATTGGCTGTGAGAAGACCCAGGGGCATCTGCTCAGCCAGCCGATGTCGATCGACAGGATCTGGGAGTCCGAGGTCAATTCCCGCAAGGGCGAGAAGCAGAACGAGCGGGATTATTATGACGCGATCGGCAAAGTCAACGTGCTGTCCGCCTCGCCGCTCAAGACCGGGTGGTCGTATCTGGGGAATGAGGCGGCACTGCTGAATGTGCTGCCCCTTGCGATCATGGAATATGGGGAGCAGGGCTTTAAGTTCCTGATGTCCAGCAAGCCGTTTGACGAGATTTTTGTGCCGATGGGGCTGGATGAGGAGCATCGTCTGGAAGATGTATTCGGGAATGAAGACCTGACGTTTTCGAGGCAGGCGGCCCGCCTGGCAAAGGAATGCGTTGAGCAGGGCAGGGAACGGGAGTGCCCGTTTGTCACGAGTGCGGGATTCTATCGAATCCGGATGCGCTGCATCGCGTATCATGCGGAAACGGAAACCGGTGCAATCGTGGCCGTGGCGGAGCGGCTGGGGCGCGACAATCCGGTGTCACGCGGAGAGCAGATGGACCGCATGCTGCGCTTCCTTTATACGCTGTACCATAGCGTTGTAGTGGTAGATCCGTCTGAGGACCGGTATGACGTTGTGTATGTCAACGAAAGCCGGTTCCAATACAATTTTGTGGTCACCAGCTGGAGCGAAATGCACCGAACAACGGCACAGACTGTAGTTCACGGGGATGACCGGGATCGTTTCCTGGAGTTTTTCAATTTTGAAACAATCGAAACGCGGCTCCGTGAGGTGGGCGGGCATTTGACGGAATACTTCCGGACGCGCAACATCGAGGGTGCCTTTGAGTGGATTATGTACATGATCATCCCGGCCATCCTGGAAGGGAAGCGGGTGTATCTGCTGTGTGCCCGGAATGTGGATGTGGAGCGGCTGCGGGTATTGCCGGAAATCAGCCAGAGTGGATCAGTGTACTATGACATGCCAGGCAATCCGACCTTCCTGCTGCTTGCGACCGGGGCACTGACCCACACGCTTGGCTATGGATCCTTTGAGCAGTTTTTGACGCATTCCTTTTATCTGGAGGCTTCGCTTTCCGATAACAAGACGATTTATATGCATCTGGGGCAATCCGGACTGATCAGCGATTTCGGGGAAACGGGCTATATCGAGCTGCCGTATGATGATATGATCCGGAGCATGGTCTTTTCCACGGTGACGCCCGAAGACCGTGAGAAGATGGTGACGTTCTATGACCGCAGCCGGATTATGGAAGCGTACAGCCGGGGCATTGTTTCAGAAAATATTCACCATCTGCGCCAGACCGGGCGGGATGAGGCACCAAGATACCAGTATTCCTGTTACCAGGTCCGCGCTTCCGGCGAAGACGGAGGGCTTCGGATTTTCGTACTGAATTTTGACGTGGATGATTTCAAACGCACGAATGAAACGATCCACCGCCTTGCGGAGCGGGATACCCTGACAGGGCTGTACAACCGGAGTACGGTTGGCAGCAAGATCTGGGATATGCTGCATAATGAGGAAACCAGTACAGCAGCACTCGTCATCCTCGATCTGGATTATTTCAAACAGATCAACGACCGCTTTGGACATGACTGCGGAGACCGAATCTTAAAAGATGCTTCAAAAAGAATGCGGTGCGAGATGGAATCCTATGGCCTTGTGGCACGGATTGGCGGGGATGAGTTTCTTGCGGTGATGCGGAACCAGTCGAAAGAAAAGATTGACGAGATCCTGTCCCGTTTCACACATACAAAGAAAACGCTGGATTACCAGGGCAAGCCGATCACGTATACCATGTCGATTGGCTGCGCGTTCTTTCCGGAGCACGGGGACGCCTATAACGACCTGTACCAGCGTGCGGATATGGCGCTGTACAATATTAAGATGGCAGGGCGGAATGGATATCGCTTCTATGAGCCGGGGCTGGCAAAATCAAACAGGGAGCATCTTGGGTTCAATACGGCATCGCTTTCAGACGGGATGCCGGGCGGCTTTTTGGTGTATCGTGCGAATGATACGCGAGATCTGGTCTATGCAAACGGATATGTGCTGGAGTTGTATGAGTGTGATAATATGGAGATGTTCCGGAAGTTCTCCGGGAACAGTTTCCGGGGCCTGGTCATGGATGAGGACTGGAAACGGATCTATACCAGTATACGAAGGCAGCAGGATGCGTTTGAAGATTATGAATATGTGCGTTTCCGTGCAGTGACGGCCGGCGGGCACATCAAAGTCATAGAATACTATGGCAGATTGTACCATTCCCAGAATGATGGGGATTTGTATTATGTGTTCCTGCTGGATTTCAGACCGCAGGAGCGGTATTAAAGAAGGAGGGGAAGATTTTTTGGATCTTCCCCTCCTGTTTTCAGCTCAGGGTTGCGATCGTCACACCGCTGTCGCCTTCGCCGTATTCCCCCAGATGGAATTCCTTCACGCGTTTCACGCGGCGCAGGTGCTGCTGGACGGCGGCACGGAGGGCGCCGGTTCCTTTTCCGTGGACGATGCGGACCTGTTCCAGATGGGAGATGCAGGCATCATCCAGATATTTGTCCAGTGCCTGGATCGCTTCATCCACGGTCATCCCCAGGAGCATCAGTTCCGGAGAGATCGAACGGCTCTTCGAGAAGCCGCCGGTGTGGATGGTTCGCTTGTCTTTCTTTTTGGCAGGTTCGTCGCTGCCGATCTGGGCGATGTCTGAAAGCTTTACCTTGGAGCGCAAGATGCCCATCTGTACTTCCAGGTTCCCGGATTTGTCCGGCAGGCTGACGATGGTGCCCCGCAGGTTCATCGAAAGAACGAATACTTCATCGCCGATCCGGAGTTTTTTTGCCGCGTTCTGTGAAACAGGAGCCTTGGTGCTCGCGGACTTCCTGGACGCAGCCGATTTCTCGCGGGATTGTTTGAGGTCTGCGCCGACGCTCTGCCGGCGTTTTTCCATCTCTGCCATTTCCGGCGCGTTTGCCTTGTATTTATGGAAATCGCGGATCACGGAATCTGCGGTGTCTTTTGCCTTCTGGAGGATCTCAGACGCTTCTTCATGTGCCTTTGCGAGAATTGCTTCCCGTTTTTGCGCAAGGTTTTCCTCACGGCTTTCTGCCTGTTTGCGCAGGCTTTCCGCCTTCTGGCGGTCGCGCCGGATCTGGTCCTGGTCCCGCTCGATCTGCAGGCGTTTTGTCTCCAGGTCGATCAGGATGTCTTCGAAGCTCTGGTTTTCCTCGCTCATCCGCGTTTTCGCGTCTTCGATGATCTCTTTGGAAAGCCCCAGTTTTTGTGAGATTGCGAAGGCATTGCTTTTTCCGGGGATCCCAATCAGGATCCGGTAAGTCGGGCTGAGCGTCTCCACGGAAAATTCGCAGCTGGCGTTTTCCACGCCCGGCTCTGCCAGCGCATAGGCTTTCAGTTCCGCGTAATGCGTGGTGGCAAGCGTGCGGACGGTCTTTTTATGCAGGCGTTCCAGAATCGAGGTGGCGAGTGCCGCGCCTTCTGCGGGGTCTGTTCCGGCACAGAGTTCGTCAAACAGGACGAGTGCCGAACGGCCTTCTTTCTGGGGCATTTCCACCTGGCGCAGGATGTATACGATGTTCACCAGGTGCGAAGAAAACGTGGACAGCGATTGTTCAATGCTCTGCTCGTCCCCGATATCCGCATAAACGTCCTGGAAGACGGCCACCTGGCTACGGTCGCCCGCCGGGATATGCAGGCCGGCCTGCGCCATCAGGGTCAGAAGCCCCACGGTCTTCAGGGACACGGTCTTCCCGCCGGTATTTGGCCCGGTGATGATCAGCGTCGTGAAGTCTTCGCCCAGCCGGATGTCAATGGGAACCGTCTTTTTCGGGTCAAGCAGGGGATGCCGTGCCTTGCGCAGCCGGATGATTCCGTCCGTGTTCAGGACCGGCTCCATCGCGTTTTCTTCCTTTGCCAGCATGCCTTTGGCAAAGATGAAGTCCAGGCTGGACAAAGCTTTGAAATTTTCAATCAGTTCCTCAATATGTTCTGCCACGGCCTCTGAAAGCTGTGCCAGGATCTTTTCAATTTCTGCCTGCTCGGCAAGTTCCAGTTCCCGGAGTTCGTTATTCAGGTTCACAATCGCCATCGGTTCAATGAAGAGCGTGGCACCGCTGCCGGACTGGTCGTGCACCATACCGGGGACGCGCGTTTTGTATTCTGCGCGGACCGGCAGGCAGTACCGACCGGCACGCTGGGTGATTACATGGTCCTGCAGGCAGTCTGCCGTGTCGGGGTTGTTCAGATACGCGCTCATCTGGGAGCGGATTTTTTCGCCGGTCCGCGCGATCTGCTGCCTTGCGTGCTTCAGTCCGGGTGAGGCATCGTCTGCGATCTCTTCCTCGGAGAGGATACAGCGGTTGATTTCATTGTATAGCTGCTGCAGGGGGGCAAGGCGCTCGAAATAATCCGTGAGGCTGTCTCGCCGTTCCTCCCCGCCGCCGTTTCCACTGTCCCCGTATTGTCTGACCCGTTTTGCCACGGACAGAAGCGAGGAAACGGAGAGCAGCTCGCTGGTATTCAGGGAGCCTCCGATGGACAGATGCCGGGCGAAGACACCAGGATCTTTCACGCCCGAAAAACTGATGGATCCGCTTCGCAGGATCCGCGCCAGGGCATCTCCGGTTTCCTTTTGGCGGCTCTGGATTTTCTCCACATCAGAGATCGGCCGCAGCCGCTCGCAATACTGCCGTCCTTTCTCTGTTCCAGCCAGAGAGGCAAGCTTTGTTAATATTTTTTCAAATTCCAGTGTTTTGAATACTTTTTTGTTCATATCAGATTTTCCAACTTCCTGTTACGGAAGGAGTACAGCCCTTGCTTCATAGGGCTGCAAGACACCTTTCTCGTGTGATGCCACATTCGAAATCAGTTCTGTCCCTGTTTCCGGGATGCTGTCAAAGATGCGGCATTCCCGGGTCTGCGGGGTCCAGTTGCAGGCGACAAGCAGGCGGCTGTCCTCCAGCCGGCGTTCATAGGCATAGATTGTATTGCTGTCCTCAAGTAATGGGACAAAACGCCCGTAGACAATGATCGGGTTTTCATGGCGCAGCCGGATCAGCTTCTGATAGTAATAGAAAATGGAGTCTGGATCCGCCAGTGCCGCCTCAGCGTTGATTTCTGTATAATTTTCATTGACCGGGATCCATGGCGTGCCGGTGGTAAAGCCGGCGCAGGTACTTGCGTCCCACTGCATGGGTGTCCTGGAGTTGTCCCGCGCTACGGCAGAGAAACACTTCAGCATCGTGTCCGGATCGATGATCTGGTTGTCCACAACGTACTGCTTCCATGCATTGATTTCCTCAATATCGCGGAACTGCTGCGGCGAGGTGAAATGCAGGTTGGTCATACCGAGTTCTTCACCCTGGTATATGTAGGGTGTTCCCTTCATCAAATGCAGGCAGGTGGCGAGCATCTTTGCGGATCGCACGCGCCACTGCGGGGAATCATCCCCGAAGCGGGACACGGCGCGGGGCTGGTCATGGTTGTCCCAGTAGAGGCTGCCCCAGGCCTGTCCTTCCAGTTCCAGCTGCCATTTGTTCAATATGGAACGCAGCCTTGGCATACTAGGTTTCTCATAGCCCCATTTCCCTAATACGGTATCAGCTGTTTCTCCCGCGTTTACATGCTCGAAATGGAAGACCATATTCAGCTCTGTCCCGTCCAGATTGGCGTATTTCTTTGCTTCATCAATCGTGACGCCTGCTGCTTCGCCAACGGTGAGCAGGTCGTATCGGGACAGGACGCGGCTGCGCATTTCCTGGAGGTATTCGTGTACATGTGGCCCATTACAGACATACGGGCTCATGTCGCCATAGAGGCCATCCGTGACTTCCCCGTCCGGGAAGGCAGGATCCTTGCTGATCATGCTGATGACGTCCATCCGGAATCCGTCGATCCCCTTCTCGCACCACCACGTCATCATGTCGAATACTTCGTTCCGGACCTTTGGGTTCTCCCAGTTCAGGTCCGGTTGTTTTTTCGAGAAGCAGTGGAGATAATACATCCCGGTGGCTTCGTCAAATTCCCATGCAGAACCGGAGAAGCTTGACTGCCAGTTGTTGGGTGCCTTGCCATCTTTCGGATCTTTCCAGATATAGTAGTCGCGGAATGGGTTCTCCCTGCTTTTTCGGCTTTCCAGAAACCATGTGTGTTCGTCAGAAGTATGGTTCACTACTAGGTCCATCACGATCTTCAGGCCCAGCCCGTGTGCAGTTTCCAGCATTTCGTCAAAGTCTGCCATCGTGCCGAATTCCTTCATAATTGCACGATAATCCGAAATATCGTAGCCATTATCATCATTCGGGGACTGGTAGACCGGGGACAGCCAGAGTACATCCACGCCCAGCTTCGCAAGGTAGGGAAGGTGTGCCGTAATCCCCGGCAGGTCCCCGATGCCGTCTCCATTTGAGTCTGCAAAGCTGCGGGGATAGATCTGGTAAATGACGGCTTCCTTCCACCAGGCGCGGGGTTCGGGCGAGGTGGTGCTGCCTGTCGGTGCGTTGTCTATCGGTGCGCGGTCTATCCGTGCGTTGTCTATCGGTGTATGGTTCATAGGGTTTTCCTCCGTGTTTGATTGCAGAGCCGTCGAAAAGAGTCTTTCGGCGAAGACGGCCGGCGGCTTGCGTGTGTGCCGGACGGTTTTGCCACCGCCGGTGCGATTGCCAGCAGCTGCTGAAACCAGAATCAGCTGGACCTGGCGATGCAGCTGCTTAGGCCAGAATCTGCTGGATCTGGTGGTGCACCTGTTTTTCCAGGAAATCAGTCCGTTCCTTTGGCAGGTTGTACTGCGCATGCAGCTTCAAAGGCTCTTCCGCTAATTCCAGAAGGGCTTTGCGGCTGGTCTCTGTCAGCATCCGGCGGGCAGCAGGAATGAAGTCCGGCCCGCTCTTGTGTCCCAGTTCCATAATGTATGGGGAGTCCAGCTCCAGATCCATCTGCATCGC
>CADBTO010000054.1 GCA_902797565.1 uncultured Lachnospiraceae bacterium | reverse complement strand
GTCTGAACAACAGAAGCCTGGAAAACAGAGGGCATATAACCAGAACCCGGAAAAACGAAGTTCTGGCACACAGAATCCGGATATGAAGGAGACTGATAACCAGAAGTCTGGCAGCCAGATACCGGATATACATGAGTCAGAAAAACAGAAACCTGGCAACCAGAATCCAGATATACAGAATCCGGATCAACAGAAACCGGGCATGCAGAAGCCAGACACAAAGCAGCCAGACATCAGCCAGCGGATCGAAACGATGCAGGGCGAGTGGCAGGCAGACGAGCGGCAGGCAGAAGGGCGGAGCCCCGGCGGCTTCGGGATCCGCCGGGGCTGGGTGGCGTTTGCGGTGATTGGCCTGGTGTGTTTTGCGGCGGCGCTTGTGGGGCTGCTTTGGCTTGCACCGCAGGCGATGCGTGCGGATGAGGAACAGCAGGCCCGGGAAACGGGATTTTTGAAGCCGGGTTTCCTGAAGTCGGATGGGGTGGATGCCGTAGAAGAGGAAAAACTGCATCTTTCGCTTGAGATGGAGATGGATTTATATAAAGGGGAAACGGCGTGGATCGGTTTTGAGAAGCCGGAAGACGGGCAGCGCATCGCGTTTTCCACATCGGACGCGCGGATTGCGCAGGTGGAAAGGAGCGGGGCGATCCGGGCGAAGCACTGCGGGGAGGCAACCGTGACAGCACGGATGGAAACCGGGACGGGAGTCCGGCTGCTTCGTCTGGACATATCGGTCATAAAATCTTCCTACGCGAAACGGATGGCGAAGAAGAATGCACGGGCCGGTTCAGCGAAGCTTTGGACAAACGGGACGCTGTACAAAGGAGAGAAGATCCGGATCCACGCGGCGTCTGAAACGGATGGCGCAGAGGTTTCCTGCCGCAGCACCAGGCCGGCGGTGGCGGTGCTTCGGGGCGATACGCTGAAGGCAAAAAAGGGGGGGAAGACCCGTGTGGTGGCAGTGGCAAAGAGCGGGAGCCGGCAGCTGTCCATTACGGCAAAAATCCGTGTGAAAAAGCCGGCGTCGATGAAGGTCACGAATGCGGACAAGGACAAGTGGTTCAAGGGTTCGGCAATGATCGGGAATTCTGTTGGTATGGGCGTGGAACGGTACTGCCGGGGGCAGTATGACGGCTTCCTGGGGAATGCGGCGCATTGGGAGGTTGGCTGCTACGGGGTCTATAATGACTGCCGCGCGGTCAGCGGTTCATCCCTGCATCCGGTATACCAGGGGGAGAAGCGGCGGATCAAGGATATCTGCGCGATGTGCGGATACAAAAATGTGTTTGTAAATTACGGGATGAATGACCTGAATATGTATCGCGGGACAACGTTTGTAGATGCATACAGCGACTGGGTGCGGGAATTCCGGAAAACGAATCCCGATACAACGGTGTATGTCGTTTCGATTACACCCATACGGGGCGGCAAGGGCAATTTGCAGAACAATACGATTGATGCCTGCAATGAGGGAATGAAGGCGTTCGCGAAAAAAACGAAAGGGGTCGAATATATCGACGTGAGTGCGGAAATGAAGGATGCGGGCGGGCAGTTGTCTTCGTCCTACAGCAGCGATGGTTTCTGCCACCTTTCCAATGGCGGGGCGGCTGTATATTGCGACGGGCTCAAGCGTTATGCTGCAGGGCGGGTCCAGGTGGACACCGATGCAAAAGACGCCGCAAAGACGGAGAAAGAAGCAGGAAAGTACGGGAGCGGGGCGGTTCCGCAGACGGTGGAAGTGGAGTTTTTACCATGAAAAATGTAATCAAAGGCTTCCTGGAGCTTTGCGGCGTGGGCGGCCTGTGCGCTGCGGCTTACGGGGTGAGCCGGGCAAATATACTGGTACTCGTGGGCGGTTTTCTGGTGCTTTACGGGGTGACGGCTGGTTTGCTTTTTTTGGTGTTCCAGGAGAAACAGGAAAAAAAGCAGTGGCAGATCCGGGAGCTGGAGCAGGAGCTGGGGCTGGTACGGCGTGATGCCAGGCAGCTGCAGGAACAGATGGAATACCTGCCTGCGCCGCCTGCTGCGCAGCAGGCGGTGGGAGCGGAGAAGCAGCAGGGGCTTTTGGATTCCCTGCTTCCGGATCCGGATGAAGAAGACGGGGAGCAGGTGGACCTGCTTGCGTCCTGCAGCGCAGTGATTGCGGAGATGGAGCCGTTTGCCAAGCAGGCGAAGATTGAGATGCAGCTGAATGCGGCGGATGAGGCAGTCCGAATCCAGGCGCATCCGAAGCGGATCCGGATCCTGTTCCGGAACATCATAGACAATTCCATCAAGTATATGGACCGTGCAGGTTCGCTGGTTGTGACAATTTCCCGTCTGGAGGATGATATTTTCATCATTTTCAAGGATAATGGGTGCGGCCTTTCGGAAATGGAACTGGAACATATCTTCGAACTGAATTTCCAGGGTTCCAACCGCACCAGCGGGAACGGGCTGGGGCTGGCGCAGTCAAAGGTCATCGTGGAGCATTACCGGGGCGTGATTTATGCCCGGAGCGGTGCCGAGGGCGGGATGGGGATCTATATCCAGCTGCCGGCGGGCGAAATTTGTACATAAAGGAGTTTTGAAACCATGAGAAGGCTATTCAAGGGGCTGCTGCTGGGCTGTCCTGCAGCGGTCATTATCCTGCTCATCATCCAGGCGGTATACATCCATCATTTTAACAGTTACGTCTATTCCGTCACAGGTGCGGATGATTCCGAGCAGAGTTATCTGGATTTTAATCCCAGGGACGACAGTACATCCAAATGGTTGAAACGTGATTTCGACCTGGACGGGCAGACCGTGGATCTGAATGCGCAGACGATAGACGGGGTGTTCCACAACAACGCGAAGGACGAGATCAATGACTGGTCTTTGCGCATTGATATCACAGACGACTG
>CADBTO010000053.1 GCA_902797565.1 uncultured Lachnospiraceae bacterium | reverse complement strand
GTGATTGCATCTCCCCTGCGCGATTGAGCCGCCGGCCGGCTCTGCGATGAAAAAGAGGGGCATTCCTGCCCCTCCCTTCAAAATCTGTTCCAACTTTAGTTATACTTACGTTTCCGAGCTGCTTCAGACTTCTTTTTGCGCTTCACGCTCGGCTTTTCGTAATGTTCTCTCTTACGAATTTCCTGCTGGATCCCCGCCTTGGCACAATTGCGCTTGAAACGACGCAATGCACTGTCCAAAGACTCGTTCTCTTTCACAGTAACGCTCGACACTCTGCTAACCTCCCTCCAACTTAAAGTGGATATGCCCGATTATAACATACCTACAGCATAAGTCAAGCCCCCAACTTTAATTTTTTTATATACTTAAAACCACTTTTTAGGTTTTTTCCATTGATCTGTTTGCTTGAACGGATTTTATAGGAATAAACCTGATGTGATTTTACAGCTTTATCCGAATATACACCTTTCTTCGACGAAACGGTCTTGATTTTTTTGTATGACTTGCTTCCGTCTTTCCGATAAATCTCAACTTTCTGTCCGCTGCCAGTGCTGTCCCATGAGAGCAGGATGGATTTTCCTTTTACCTGTGCTTTCAGGTTTTTCGGTACGGCAGGCCGTGTCGAAACCGTTACAATCCCATATACATGATCGATCAGCACACGTTCTCCCAGTTTCAGTTCATATGGAACTACTTTGAACTGGTAATTCGTTCCGGAAATCAAACCATCAATCAATATTTTTGTAGAGGAACCGTCCCCTTGCAGCAGGTTTTTCTTCTCTTCCCAGCTGCCCAAACGATCCACATATACCATATACCCGTCCGCCACATCATAGCTGTCCCAGTACAATGTTACAGAGTCTGTGCGGATGTTTTTGGAACTGACTGCCAGATTAACCGTTTCCGGATCTGCATCTGCTTCCTTTGTCCCGTCTCCTGCAAGGGAAGCCTGCGCAGAAGCTGCCCCATCTGTTTGGGACACGCTCCCTTCCGCCAGCAGGCTGCTGGCTGTGCTGCTGCCTTGATCCATCTCGTCTGCATAGGCCTTGATCCGGAAGTTTCCCCAGCCATGGCCGTCTGTTCCGGCTGCATAGCGGCAGGAAGAAAGATCCACCCAGCTGTCTCCATCCTGATAAAAGCTCTGTCCGCTCTTTACGGAAACAAGGGAGTCCACTTTGCCGTTATAAAAGCTGGTGCCAAGTTCTG
Organism: uncultured Lachnospiraceae bacterium; assembly: GCA_902797565.1. Taxonomy (GTDB): domain Bacteria; phylum Bacillota; class Clostridia; order Lachnospirales; family Lachnospiraceae; genus Weimeria. The sequence continues at coordinate 5,349 of CADBTO010000053.1, read as the reverse complement.
CGCAGTTTTCCGCATCATCGAAATATACGACGATTGAGAATCTTGTTTTTTCCGGCAATTCGACCGGGACAGTCAGCGGCAGGGTCTGGAAACCCGCGTAGCGCAGGGAGCCAGTTGAAGAAAATGCCAGCTTGCCGCTGCAGGGGTCTGCATTTTTTTCCAATCCGGTGTAGATATCCACGCGGTATCTCGTGCCTGCCGTATTGGGATAGACTCCCACTGCCTTCAGGCAAAGGTTCTTCCCGGACGGAACGGTAAACAGATTGGCCGCGGTCTTCGCATCAATCTCATCCATATCCCAGTCTGCTGCCAGGGCACCGTCATACTGGAAGTTGACATCATAATTGTCTGCCGGCCCCATCTTCAGGGCATAAGCAAACTGTTCCAGGGACAGCGTCTCATAGGAAATCCAGAAATACCCGTCATAAGCGAACCCGGCGCCCAGCGCGCGGCTGTTGCGTACCAGAAACGCGCCATCTTCCCGGGGCAGTCCACCTCCCGACCGGAAATACTCTTTGGGGAAATGGTCGTCCCAGCCAACAGCAACCAGCGTGTGGTTTGCTTCTTTTTCTGTATGCACCGGATCAAAAAATGCATGGGTTTCATTGCAGTAATAGGCTGCATCAGAGCGGAATGAAATGGCAAGCCCGCCATATTCCCGGATCAGCTGCTTTGCCTGTCCCATTGCATGGGTTAAGTCGACGAAATAATAGTCTTCCAGATGCGCGGCATCGAGCCCGTACGCCAGGGTATCCCGGATAAAGGAGTCCTGGTCCGTCTGCTCCCCGTTTCCGGGAAACTGGAAGCCCTGGGGCAGATCCTGTTCTGCAGTAATCCCGTTCCATTTTGCGAGTGTACTAAGTGCATGTTCCGGATCACCTGCCAGGTCAAATATGCTGTCTCCGTCGTAATCTGTCACATCCCCGGCCGTACCGCCCATAGGGTCTGTCACAGTCTCATAAGGATAGTATGCAACGCCCAGGTCATAGTAATCCGGCGTTTGGACCGAATCCTGAAGGTTTTTCTGCCCGGGAACGAACGGAGACGCCTGCATTTTCATACTGATCTCCGCCAGTGCCGTAACGGCCGTCGCCCAGCAGGTGTTCCTGTACTGTACGCGCGTAGGCGGCAGCCATGCAAGGTACTGTTCCATGGCTGTCTTATCGTCATAAGACACTGGATAAAAAGTTGACGCAGTACCGGCATCCGTCATTTGTTTTTGGGCAGTGCGTGCCGCATTCCGGGCCGCTTCAGCATGGATGCCGGTCAGGAGGCCGGACGTCCGGAAATTACCCGAAAAGCCAGTACCGCCGAGAACAGCCAGAACCAGAAGGAAGCTGCCCAGGCGCTTCCCGCCGCCTGCCTTTGATTTGCTATCGGAGCGCCCGGACGTGGATGCGTTCGGATGATTCTGCCCTGCTGTATTCGATTTCTGGTACAGCGGTTCCACTTTTTCACGAACCAGCCGCCGCTTGAACGTGATGCAAAGCGTTGCGGAAACGATCTCTGCCAGCGGGAAACTCAGCCATACCATGTTTACATCCTTGAAGATCAGGGAGATGAGGAAAGCGATCGGCAAAAGGGCTACCAGCTGCCGGCACACGGAAACAATCAGGCTGAGCATGCCCTCCCCCAGTGCCTGGAAGGTTGAGGAAGCCACGATGCAGAAGCCTGCAATCGCAAAATGCAAAGAGATAATCCGCAGCGCGGGAATCCCCATCGCAAGCATCTCCTCTGATGCTGAAAACAGCAGCAGAAGCTGTTTCGGGAGAATCCAGAACAGCACCGTCCCGCAGAACATAATGATCATCGCGGCCCGTGTTGCAAGGGAGACGGTCTGCTTGATCCGGTCCGGTTTGGCTGCGCCGTAATTATAGGCGACAATCGGCAGCATCCCGTTGTTCAGTCCGAAAATGGGCATAAACGTGAAGCTCTGGAGCTTGAAGTATGCGCCAAATACCGTCACGGCAGTCTCTGAGAAGCAGACCAGAATCTTGTTCAGCCCAACGTTCATGACAGACCCCACTGCCGCCATAAAGATGGATGGCAGCGCGATCCCGTAAATGCTGCTTACGACATCCCGGTTCAGCCGGTATTTTTTCAAATCCAGATGGATTTCCGGATTTTTCGTCATGTTGAAGTAGAGTGCCAGCCCGGAACCTACGAACTGCCCGCCCACCGTTGCCACTGCGGCTCCGGCGATCCCCAGCTTCGGTGCGCCCAAAAGCCCGAAAATCAGAATGGGATCCAGGATGCAGTTGGTGATTGCACCAGCCATCTGTGACACCATGGCATAGAATGTCCTTCCTGTGGACTGGATCAGTTTTTCCAGCATCGTCTGGGCAAAGACCCCGACGCTGATGCCGCAGCAGATCTGGATATAGGTGATGCCGCCGGAAATTGTCTCCGGGGACAGGCTGTCATCCGCGCCGGACATCGCCGCGAAATATACGCGTACCGTGGCAAGCGAGAGAATGCAGAACGCCAGTGCCGTAATCATCGCCAGTTTGATGCCGGTCGATGCCACCTGGTCCGCCTGATCCTTCTTTCCCTCTCCCAAATGCCGGGAGACCAGCGCATTCACCCCGACACCGGTTCCGACGCCAAATGCGATCATTATATTTTGATACGGAAAGGCAAGAGACACCGCTGTCAGAGATTCCTGGGAAAGCTTCGCCACAAAAATCGAATCTACGATATTATAAAGCCCCTGCACGAACATGGAAAGCATCATCGGCATAGACATATTCAGCAAAAGCTTTCCGACCGGCATGGTGCCCATTTTGTTTTCGTTCAAAACCTGATCAACTCCTATCCTTCGGCACAGTGTGCCCTGTCCTGTTTTCGTGTTCCTGTGTTTTTTTCAGAGCCGCCGGCTCCGGCCTGTAAACACAGCTATAACAATTAGACGGCGCGGTGCCCCAAAAAGTTTCACCACGCCGTCCATCTTCATCTTTACGCTCCCAGCTGCGCTGCCAGCGTTTCTGCTGCCAGTTCCAGTGCTTTCGGGATGCCGGCAGGATTTTTTCCGCCTGCCTGTGCCATTGCCGGCCGGCCGCCGCCGCCGCCGCCGACTTCCTTCGCGATTGCCCGGATCAGGTTCCCGGCATGGGCCCCTTTCGCCACGGCTTCGTCTGTCGCCATTGCAATCAGGTTCACCTTGCCGGCGTTTTCTGAAGCAAGCACGATGACGCCTTCGCCCAGCTTTTCTTTGAGCGTGTCCCCAAGTTCGCGAAGCGATCCGCCGTCCACGCCGGAAAGCCCTTTGGACAGGAATTTCACGCCCTGTACATCCACAACCTCGTCGTCCACATTTCCAAGCGCATCTTTTGCAGCTGCTCTCTTCAGGGACTCCACTTCGGATTTCAGTGCTTTGTTTTCTGCCTGGAGCGCCTGGAGCCGCTCTTCCAGCTGATCCGGTGCTGCTTTAAGAAGTGCTGCTGCTTCCTTCAGCGTATTTTCCGCGCGTTCCAGATAATCAAACAGCCCTGTGCTTGTAAGCGCTTCAATCCTGCGGACACCGCTTGCCACGCCGGATTCGGACAGAATCTTGATCCGCTGGATATCCCCGGTATTGCGGACATGGGTTCCGCCGCAAAGCTCTGTAGAAAATGCGCCTTCTTCGCCCATAGAAACGACCCGGACTTCTTCTCCGTATTTTTCGCCGAAGAGCGCCATCGCCCCGCTTTTTTTCGCTTCATCCAGGGACATTACCTTTGTTTCTACCGGAGCACTGGCAGCAATCCGGCGATTGACAATTTCTTCGACTTTCCGGATTTCGTCGGGTGCCATGGCAGAAAAATGCGTGAAGTCAAAGCGCAGCCGATCTCCGTTTACATCCGATCCTTTCTGCTGTACATGGTCGCCAAGCACTTCCCGGAGCGCCTTCTGCAGCAGGTGGGTTGCCGAATGGTTCCGGCAGATCAGCCTCCGCCTCTCTGTATCAACACACAAGGATACCTCGTCGCCGGTATGCAGGACACCGTTTTCCATATGCCCGACATGGCCCAGCTTGCCTCCGGCAAGGTGGATCGTATCTTCCACGACAAAGCGCCCGTTTGCCCCTTCGATCACGCCGGTATCCCCTGCTTGGCCGCCCATCGTGCCATAGAACGGTGATACCTTTGTGATGATGGTTCCGGCTTCGTCATTCTTTAATTCTGTTACAATTTCCGAGGTGCTCGTCAGTACCAGGATTTCAGAACGATCCTCTGTCTTCTCATAACCGGTAAACGCGGTGCTGATGCCCGGATCAATCTGATCATAAACGGTGGCATCCGCGCCCATATAATTCGTTTCCTTGCGTGCTGCCCGCGCAGTCTGCTTCTGCTGCTCCATAAAGCCTGCGAAGCCTTCTTCATCAATCGTAAAGCCTTTTTCCGAGAGGATCTCTGCCACAAGGTCCAGCGGGAAGCCATAGGTATCATAGAGCTTGAACGCGTTCTCACCGGAGAGCACCTTGCTGCCTGCCGCTTCCATTTCCTGTTCCATGCCGGACAGGATCGAAAGCCCCTGGTCGATCGTTTTGTTAAAACGCTCCTCTTCTTCACTGAGCACCTTGAAAATAAATTCCTGTTTTTCTTCGAGTTCCGGATAGCCGTCCTTGCTTTCCCGAATCACGGTTTCAGAAAGCTTTGCCAGGAACAGCCCTTCGATTCCGAGCATCCTGCCATGCCGTGCCGCCCGGCGGATCAGACGCCGCAGCACATAACCCCTGCCCTCATTGGACGGCAGTACGCCATCGCTGACAAGGAATGTTGCGGAACGGATGTGGTCCGTAATCAGCCGGATGGATATATCGTCTTTTTCTTTTTCCTGGTAGGTCTTTCCGCAGAGCGTACAGACCGCATCCCGGATTGCTTTCATTGTATCAATGTCAAACACGGAATCCACATCCTGCATGACTACCGCAAGACGCTCCAGTCCCATGCCGGTGTCGATGTTCTTTTGTGAAAGCTCTGTATAATTTCCTTTGCCATCCCCCTCGAACTGGGTGAAGACATTGTTCCATACTTCCATAAAGCGGTCACAGTCACAGCCCACGCCGCAGGTGGGCTTTCCGCAGCCGTATTTCTCACCCCGGTCATAGTAGATTTCCGAGCACGGGCCGCAGGGACCTGCCCCATGCTCCCAGAAGTTGTCACACGCCCCCGTTTCCGGATCCCGGTAGAAGCGCTTGATCTTTTCTGCCGGAATGCCGATTTCCTGGTTCCAGATCGCGAACGCCTCCTCATCCTCGCCATAGATCGAGGGATAGAGCCGGTCTTCCGAAAGCCCCAGCGTCTTTGTCAGGTATTCCCAGGACCAGTGGATCGCTTCTGTTTTGAAATAATCCCCGAAAGAGAAATT
>CADBTO010000052.1 GCA_902797565.1 uncultured Lachnospiraceae bacterium | reverse complement strand
CTGTTCATACGATATACTCCCTCTCCCATGCAGCGTCCCGCCCCTCAACACCGGTTCATCGCCCGCGCGTGCAGGTCATACAGCTTGTTTACCGCCTCAATCGGCGTAATATGCCCCACATCCAGCTCCTGCAGTTCCCGCACAATATCGTCATCAGACATCGTATCCACAAAACTCAGCTGGCTGCGCTCCATCTCCCGGTTCCTGGCGTCCTTCCCCTTCCTGCCCGAAAGGGGCATGGCAATCGAAAGCGGGGAACTCTGGGAATAAAGGGCATTTGCGATTTCCTTGGCACGCTTGGTGACCCGCTCCGGCACCCCGGCAAGCCGCGCCACCTCAATCCCGTAACTCTTGTCCGTGCCGCCCTTGACAATCTTGCGCAGGAACACGATATCTTCCCCGCTCTCCCGTACCAGGATGCTGTAGTTCTTCGTCCCGGGAAGGATTCCTTCCAGCTCGGTCAGTTCATGATAATGCGTGGCAAAGAGCGTCTTGGCGCCCATCCGCTTCTTGTCTGAAATGTATTCCAGCACTGCCCATGCAATCGAAAGCCCGTCAAACGTCCCCGTGCCCCTGCCAATCTCATCAAGGATCAGCAGCGAATGGCGCGTGGCATTACGCAGGATGTTCGCCACCTCGTTCATTTCCACCATGAACGTGGACTGGCCGCTCGCCAGGTCATCCGAAGCACCCACGCGCGTAAAAATCCGATCCACAATCCCGATATCCGCACGCTCCGCCGGAACGAAGGATCCCATCTGCGCAAGCAGCACAATCAGCGCGCACTGCCGCATATAGGTGCTCTTCCCCGCCATATTCGGGCCGGTAATGATCGAGATCTGGTTCTCCTTTTCATCCAGATAGGTGTCATTGGGCACAAAATTCCCGCCCCCGCTGCTTTTTTCCACAACCGGGTGCCTGCCTCCCTGGATGTCAATCAGGCCCTGTTCGTTGATAGCGGGCCGCACATAATGGTACTTTTCCGCCACCACCGCAAGCGCACAAAATACATCCAGCCGCGCAAGCCCTTTGGCCGTCTTCTGCACCCGCTCCATCTGCGCCGCCATATCTTCCACAAGGTGCATAAACAGCTCATACTCGACCTGGACCAGCCGCTCCTGGGCGCCCATAATCTTGTCTTCCAGTTCCTTGAGCCTGGGTGTATAATAACGTTCCGCGTTCGCCATGGTCTGCTTGCGGATATAATCCTCCGGAACAAGGTTCTTGTTCGCATTTGTGACTTCCAGATAATACCCAAAGACCTTATTATACTTGATCTTCAGGCTCTTGATCCCTGTCCGCTCCCGCTCCTCAGCTTCCAGATCCGCCAGCCACTTCTTTCCGTCCGTCCTTGCGCTTCGCAGTTCATCCACTTCCGTGGAAAAGCCTTCCCGCACAATGCCTCCGTCATGCACCGTGGCCGCAGGCTCATCTGACAGAAGCGCCCCCATCTGCCTGCAAAGATCCGAAAGCGGGTCGATGGAAAGCCGAAGCGTGCGCACCGGCTCCTCTTCAAAATCCTGCAGCACGGACAAGATCCCCGGCACCATGGCAATCGAATTTTTGAAAGACAGCATCTCCCTCGGATTAACCGTCCGATACGCGATCTTCATGATCAGACGCTCCAGGTCAAAGATCGACCCCAGGTATTCCCGGATCTCTTCCCGCAGCATGATCTTCCCTTTGAATGCCTCAACCAGATCCAGCCGCTCTTCGATTTCATCCTTTTTGATCAGTGGCCGCTCCACAAGCGTTTTGAGCAGACGTGCGCCCATCGCGGTCTTCGTCCGGTCGAGCACCCAAAACAGGCTGCCCCGCTTTTCCTTGTCCCGCAGCGTACAGAATAATTCCAGATTCCGGATCGTGGAACCGTCCAGACGGCAAAATGTCCCATCGGAATAGGGATGTAGTTCATTGATATGGGAGAGATCATTTTTCTGCGTGTCCAGCAGATAGGAAAGCGCGGCACCGGCAGACCGCCTGCCGCAGGAATAATCCGCCAGCCCCAGCGCCTCATACGATGCGGCCTTGAATTGCCGGAACAAAACCAGCCGGGCATTCTCCTCTGAAAAGTAATCCGACAGGCCCTTCTGCACGGAAACGCCTTCCGCTTCGAGCGTCTCTGCCAGTTCCGGATATTCCTCCGGAAACGCATCCGGCACCAGAACCTCTTTCGGTGAAAAACGAAAGACCTCATCCAAAAGCCTTTGTTCGCTCTCCACCTCGCTGACAAAAAATTCCCCGGTGGACACGTCCACAAACGAAATCCCATACCGGATCG
>CADBTO010000051.1 GCA_902797565.1 uncultured Lachnospiraceae bacterium | reverse complement strand
TTTCCGGATTCCTGTTAAACCTGTTCTTCCTTGGAGCCATAAGTTCATTTCCCATCCTTTCAATCACCTTCCTTCCATTGTAACACACCTAAGAAAAAAATAAAGTGTGCAAGTTGATAAAATCTAACTTACACACTTCATTTTACACTCTCCAAGGCTTCCCGTCAGCAGCATCGGAACCTTTAATTCAGCGACAGGCTTATGGAAGAAATCTCCGATCTGTTCAGCGTGCCTTAACACAGCAGCCGTATCTGCATCGAAAACCTGTTCCCAGTCATCACCGTGAAGTGTCTGAAGGTACTCTGTAAAGCCACCAAAAGTTTTTGCCTGAGCGCGTCCGTTACGAATCTGTTCCGTGATCCCGGGATCAGCCTGAAGCCCTTCAAAACTGTCAGCAATAAAAGATTCAACCAGCTCAGGATATTCAAGCGCCGCATTGATTGCTGCCAATGCACCGCCGCTGCTGCCAATAAGCTTCACCTTTTTCAGTCCAAGATGATCGCATAAAGCCTTAACCTGTTTTGCCCAACGAAACCACAGATCTGAAGGCCACTTTTCGATACGTTCAGACCGGCCGTTTCCAAGGAAATCCGGCACGATAACCCTGTATTTCAAAGCAAATGCCGGAACGATGGGATCAAACATCTTTCCGCACGAAGTATTCCCGTGCAGCAATATCAGCGGGGAACCGTCACCTGATTCCTCATAATAAATCTTTTTATCTTTGTATCTGAAACAACCAAAAAACAATCTTGACGATATTAACGAATTTATATATAGCCAAAACGAGCTGAATAATGATTTTCACCACCATCCAGCTCGATCATGATCTTAGGATATCTTAGTTACAGAAAAACGTTCACACACGGGGGAGCGTAGGGAGATTTTCCTCAGCGATACCGGATGATATCCGGCGAAGCCATCTTCCCAAGCCTTGCGCTGATGAATGCCTGCACATCGCTTTCTGCCGGGTAATCTCCCGAAACATCCAGCACGGCCTTGATATGGAACTGGTTATCATCCCCGTAGACGACGGAAACAGAAGCGTCTCCCACACCGGGGTATTTCTTCAGCGTCTGTTCGACTTCGAACAGGTTCAGGTACACCCTGCCCACGTTGGTTTCCAGTTTGACCATCCTGCCGGCCTGGTACAGCGCCTCCACCTTCCCGTCCGGTGTGATCCGGGCTTCGAGGCCCGTGTCATGCAGGACGCCCGGCGTATACAGGCTCTGGATGCTCTTGCCGTTCCCGTTTACTTCTGTATCCAGGATATACAGCTGCCCCCATGCCCCGAACGGCTTCTTCTTGCCGTATTCATCCAGGATGTATGGCTTGACCGTAAGGCCGGATTCCGGCGCCGGGATAACTTCTTTGCCAAGGGCAGCATTCAGCCGCGCCGCGTCGATGGAAACGTGCTTCGGGTACAGCGAAACGGACAGGTGGTCTTTCAGCTTCCGTGCCGAAGGCTCGTCCGGCATCGCGATCACCACGTCTTCCATCGCCTCCATAAACACTTCCAGCATCTGGCGGTCGAAACGGTTCTCCCAGTAACGCAGCTCGTAGGTATAGCCGTTCTTCCCGGAATAAATCATCAGATGGAAGGGCAGGGAGTCCAGCTGGAACCGGACGGGTTCCACAGTTTCGCCGCCAATCTGCGGGATCTGGAGCAGGTTACCCTGGTACTGGACAAACATCTCGTCTGCAGGCATGATAGAAGTATAGCACTTCATCGTCTGCAGGATCTGGCCGGCATTCCGCTTCAGCAGATCGAGCGTTGTTTCATGCGGGATCCGCTGATTGCGTACCAGATACCGAACATAAAGGACGCCCATCAGCCGCATCCAGCGGCCATCTGTCCGGCCATTATGGATGCTGGTGATTGCCAGGTCGTCGATGCCCGCGAACAGCCGTGCCGTATAGCTGAAGGCCGTGAGGAACAGCGCGTTCTCTGTGATGCCCTGCGTCTCGCAGAAGCCCTGGATGCTTTTCCAGTCCATACGGCTGAACCTTCCGCGGAGGGAGGCATTGTGCGCGGTTCCCAGGTCGTAGCTGTCCATTTTCGCAAGGACGCTCCTGGAAATTTCGAATCCATCCAGCGCTTCTTTGTAAAACGCAATGTCCTTGTCACGAACTCCGGCTCCTTCCCTTGCAACTGCATCTGTGATATACTCATAGAAGGTATAATCCGATTTTTTGACCGGAAGATCCAGATACAGTTTGTTCAGGTCGTCAAACAGGATCCGCATTGTTTCGCCATCACCGATGACATGTGCCACGTCAAAGAACAGGTACTTGCCGTCCGGAGCCTGGTAGAGCCCGATGTGGTACAGGTTCTCGTCATGCTGGTAGTTATATGGCCGGAGCAGTCCCTTCCGGAACGTTTCCCATTCTTCCGCGCCCAGAGTTTTCCGTTCGATCTGCGCTTCCCTGCTGTCGTCGCGGAAGTTGTAGTATACGCCGTCCTCGGCCTTTTCGATGCGGTTTTTGAAGACGATATGAACCTCAAACAATTTCCGGATGGCATTTTCCAGACGATCCAGATCTACGGAATCATGCAGCTTGAAGAAATACGGGAGATTTGCGGTTGTATTCCCCTGCATCTTGTATACGAAGCCCATCTGGTTCGGGATCAGCGGATAGCGGTCTCCAACGGCATAGGAAACTTTTTCTTTGCCCTCGCCCTCTGCCATCATCGCAGCCAGCTCTTCGATCGTGGGATGCTCGATGAGTTCTGAGAGGGTGATCGCAAAGTCCAGCTTCTCTTTGAGGTCTGTAATCAGCATAATGCTGCCGAAGGAATCCAGCCCGACGGTGTACAGGTTGTCGCCCAGGCCGAAATCTTTGTGCCCCAGCACATGGCTGCAGATTTCGAAGATGCTGCGCTTCTTTTCATCCGTGGGAAGGGCGCTTCCTTTTCCGGCGTTTTGCGTCCGGCTGCGTTCTGCCATGAATGCGGCGCGGATGATTTTGTTCGAGGTGGTCTTCTGGAACGGGGCTTTCCGGATGCTGGTCTGGAGGATGCGTTTGAACGGCGGGAAGTTCTGGTTATGCCGGTTTACGACAGCCTTGATTTCCTCCAGGATGTCCTGGATCCCGGCCTTCTCTGCATACGCGAAGTCCGGATGCACTTCGCATTTGATCATATCGTCTTCTTCGAATACGACAATATCCCGAACCAGCGGCTCTGTACTGAAATCTGCTTCGATTTCTTCCGGGGCAACGTTCTCCCCGTTGCTGAGGATGATCAGGTTCTTGATCCGCCCGGTCAGGTACAGGAAGCCCTCGTCATCCAGATACCCGACATCCCCGGTTTTCAGCCAGCCATCCTCGGTAAACGTCTCTTTGGTCAGCTCCGGATCTCCATAATAGCCTTTCATGACGAACGGGGAGCGGACCTGTACTTCGCCGCTGTCCGCAATCCGGATGTCGATATGGTCCAGCACTTTTCCGGCAGAGCAGACCTTTTCCGGATGCTCGAAATCCGGTTCGGAAATCACGGGGGAGCACTCGCTCATCCCGTAGCCCTGACCAATCCGGATGCCCATCTGCAGGTATTTCTGCGCAAGTGCTTCCGGAAGCCCGCCGCCGCCGCAGATGATCCGGCCAAGCCTGCGGCCGTATATGAGGCGCATTGCGTCTTTTTCTGTCAGGCCGGGATCTGCACTGACCATCGCCCTGATCTTATTATACAATACTTTTGGAATCATCGGAACGATATGCAGAACCGTCGGCTCGAACATATGCAGGTGCTTTCCAAGCAGGGAGATCGGGCCATTGATGCATGTCGTCCCGCCGCGGTAGAGCATGGCAAGGATGTCGATATTGATGCAGAACACATGGTGCATCGGGAGGATCAGGACACTGACGATTTCGTCAAATTCGTCATTTTCGATCGGGCTTTGGCTGAGCGCATTCCCGGCCAGGTTCTGGTGCGTCAGCATAACCCCCTTGCTCTTTCCGGTTGTTCCGGATGTAAAGAGAATCATGGCAAGGTCATCCGGTTTCGGAACTTCCGTACCATCATCCTGTGCCCAGCTTTTTCCGTCATATGCCGCATCTTCCAGGATATTTGAGATATCCGGGGCCTCCTGCACCTGCTGGAGCGAGAAATAATCGGACACATTCTGGCACATGGGCTTGACATCGCGTACCAGTGGTTCGTGCGTCCAGTCATAGAACAGGATATCCACATCTGCACGGTTCAGGCTGTCTGCCAGGTTTGTCAGGTCCAGCTGGTGGTCCAGCGGGACGGAGACATTCCCGGATCCCATCGTGCCCATCAGTGCGACAATGTAGTTGACGCTTCCTTCACCGATAACGCCAACGTGCAGCGGCCTGCCCAGGGTTTTTCTTCTGGCATTCAGGAACTGCCCGATCTTCCGGGACATTTCCTCGAACTGGCTGTAGGTCACATGGTAGATCACGTCTTCTCGCTCATACCGCAGGATATCCCTGTCAGCATAAGCTGCTACGGAGTGGTCCATCAGCTCTTGTATGGTATGCGTGTTCTCGTAAGTGATGGTATCAAAAAGCATTCATTTCCTCCATTAAAAAAAGATGGCCAAATGTTGCATATGCCATAAAACCAGGGGTCAATTTTGCTAATTCTTCGTTCAAACATAACAACGGCATTCTACAGGCTTTTGTTCAAAAAGTCAATACCGGATTTTGAAAAAATAGCTCCGGCGCGAAAAAGAACAAGAAAAGCATAAAAAAGAGATGGCCGGGAGAGGGAGAAAGCGATTGACAGAAATGGAGCGCGGCTGGTAGAATAGAGGAATCGAATCGAAGGGCCAGATCGGGAGCCTGGGGAGCCTGGGGAGCAAGGGGGAGTAAGGCCAGAGGAAACAGGGGAAACAGATGAAACAAAACGAAAATCAAAACGAAAATCGAAACTATCAAAATCCGCCGCCGGGGGGCAGCTGGCAGCAGGCCCTTGTGCAGGCAGTGGCGGCAGAAAAAGGGGCATCTGTGGCCGCACACTTTGCATCAGTTATCCTGCCGAATATCACGGCGGATTTTCTGGGGATGCTGCGCGCGTCGCACCCCGGCATTGTGGTCCGGGAGGATTACCATTTGGATGACGGCAGCCTGTCCGTACATCTGGAAGGGCTGTATCCGGACCGTGTGACGGCGGCAGCGATCAGCGGCGGGCGGCTGCGGGTCTGAGGCGCTGCGCCCGCGCCGCCCGCCGCGGCCGGGGATTCGCCAGGACAT
>CADBTO010000050.1 GCA_902797565.1 uncultured Lachnospiraceae bacterium | reverse complement strand
TCAGAAACCGTCGTCCAATGCACTGGCAGATGAAAAAGGGAATGTATTTGAATCGAGCGATTCATACAGCATCATGGAACTGCCAAGCCAGATCTACGAGGCCGCATATACGAACGATACAGTGGTCGTGCAGATTTCGCCCCAGGTCTTTTATGAGGGAGAGAGCTGTCCGGTAGAGATGTATGTCAATGGGAAAAAGGCAGCGCATACGGACTATAATCCGCTCATGCCGGTCGAATTTGCAGGGACAGGGCTGGATCTTGGCGGCAAAGCGCCGGAGTCTGTGGAACTTCGAGTCATTTCCGGGAGAAGCGTGCAGAATCTGGCATTTGATGCAGTGGAAACAATTCAGATGGGGGAATATGCTTCCTGTGCCCGGATGCTGACGGATGTTTCTGCGAGCGGAATCACGGCATATTATCGTGCAGGGTCAGAGCAAGGATCGGAAGAGGATCCGGCCACGATTATGCTCACGGTTCCGTTCAGTGGTTCGAGCAATCCAGACAGCAGCAGCACCGTGATAGAAAAGATCCGGATGGAGCACGCAGCGGCCTGCAAGTATACGCTCAGGATCGGAGAGGGGGCGAATGCAAAGACGTTCCAGCTTCGTGGAATGAAGCGGTTTGAGAATTATTCAGAAGCTTATGGTTACGGGAATACGGCAACAATGGTGATTTCAGGGAGTGCCTTTATGCACTGCAAGGAAGAACTGGAACAGGCGCTTTCGCAGGGAAAGAAGGTGACATTGGTATACAGCTACCTGGATGGCGAACAACAGACATACGGGAATTCACTTCTGCGCGTCGGTCTGGGGCAGACCTTCGTGGAACGCTTTGAATGCGTGGTGGGGCAGGAGATGTAAGCCTGGAGCAGGATTAGAGGTAACGGAAATACAATGAACAGAAAAAAGACCGGGGAAACAAATTGTTTCCCCGGTCTTTCGTTATTTGAGACTACACGACACCTGGCTTGACCAGGGACCGTAAGATTCGCCGTTCTTTGCCCGAACCTTGACGGTGGCTCTCTTCCCGGAATACATCACGATTTTGAACGTGTCTTTCTGGGTTATGGCTGTCTTTGTGGTATCGCCAACGGTGCAGGAAATCTGGTATTCCGATACACCGTTTACTTTTTTGAACGATCCTTCGATGACCTGCTTTCCGGCTTTTTTCAGTTTGAGCCCGGTCACTTTCTCTGGCTTCCAGGCAACGAACTTCCACCGCTGGTTCTTTCCGTCATGCAGAGGGTAGATTATGGCATTCTGCTTGTCGTTCGCTTGACCGCCGTATATGTCCAAAGCGAGGAACCCTGCCCATGAGCAAATGTTGTAATAGCCATTTCCTGATTTCCGCAGCATCCATCGCTGTGCCTGCGTATCATTCCGGGACCAAAGCTGCACGTTTGTATTGGAAGCAAAAATGCCGCCCTTGACATCCAGGCATTTTCCGTTGCTCTGCAGGGTGATCATATAGAGGCCTTCGTCCTTCTTTTCCAGACGGAATACGTTGTTGCTCTGCTTGATGTTTGAGCGCAGAGCGATGTTGCTTCCATCTGCGCCAAGCCCCATTTTTTCGTCCATCGCGGAAACGATATAATAATCCCCGTCCGCAATCGCCTGGCTTGTTTTTGGCTCCCATTCCTCGAATTTCCATTTCTGGCTGACGCCGCCGTTCGGATTTTCAAGCAATACATTTGCGCCATCCTTTGTACTGGAGAATTCCACGCCCACATACATTCCCGTTTCTTTGGAAATGATATTGTATGTTCCGTCTCCGGCATTTTTGATGACCCATCGCTGTTTGTCTTCGCCTGTATCTTCCCAAAGCCGGAGGTTCGTGTCTTCCTCAGGATTCTTGCTTGCCAGATCGATGGATTTCTCACCCTTGGTGATTTGGTAATATCCATCCTCTGTGTATACTAAGGAGAATACCTGATTATCATCCGTTGTATTGGTGCGAATATTGATATTTGTTCCATTTTTGCTGCTGTTATCTTCGACATTCAGCCCTTTGGTCTTGTCCATAGCGGAAACGATGTGGTAGTTGCCATCCGCAACCATCCGCCCGCCGGATGGCTCGGTGAAGCGCTTTGTTTCCATACCAGACGGAGCAACCGAAGCCGGCACGTTGATTTCCAGCCATCCCGTGCTCTGGAATGCCAGAACCAGCCCTAAAAGCAGTGCTCCGAAACGTTTTAGATTCTCTTTTCCCATACCTTTCTCCTTTCCATAGCCATCCTCATATTCATTAAAAATTTCCCGTTTCATGTTAATCGAAAATAAAGTTGATGTCAAGCGGATATTTGTAAAAAACGATGAAAAATAATCCTTGATTTTTCCCAAAAGTGCAGATATACTGATTGATAGATATAAAACTGGCTTTGCAAAGACGGGAGAATATTCGGATTATCCGAAAAAAAAGATTTTTTTGGGATGCCCCTTCTGTCCCGTTCAGCGGCAGGGATAGCGTCCCGGTTTTTGGAAGTCGGCATGACCTGTATGAGTTGGTGAAGAAAGGAGCGGTTTTTATGAAGAAACGGGGAATCGGACAGAAGTTTTTTTGTGTGCTGCTGGCTGCGGCAATCATGCTGGCAGGCCTGGCGAGAGGAGGGGGTACGCGCGTGGAGGCGGAAACGAGCACGACAACGCTCCTGCCGATTTCATGCTATGCGCTGACGAAGAAGCCGGCCACCTATTCAGATAAGCTGTGCAGGAAGAAGACGGGTGAAATCAATGCATCGGAATCCTGTAAGATCCTGGAAACGTATGAAGATGGGGTGGTCAAGGTCAAGCAATCGGGCCAGACGAGTTATGCGCGGATGTCAGACTTCTTCAAAGGCCTGAATTTTATGGAAATTTTCGCGGTTTGGGGAGGGGGAGGAGATTCGCTGCTGCTGTGGGAGCCGGTGCATGTGTGGCAAAAACCTTCAGGGAAGAAAGCGATGGATGCTTTATACCCGGGCGTGTTGTTCGTGATTGTTGGACACAGCCATAAGCGAACCCAGGTGATTTATCCATCTGGTGGTGGATACAAGATGGGCTGGATTGATGGGACTTATACCACGCCGGCCAAAGGCTTTACCATCGTTTGTTCTGCACAGGTTGGAGAATGAGGGAGGCAGTCTGGGTTTTGGAATCAGGGCATCTTTCCAGTCAGGGGCTGGAAAGGTGCTTTTTCTATGCGGCAGGGCGCGCAGTGGGCTTTGCCGGTGCCATAGCATAATCTGAATGGCGGGACGACAAAATTCTTGCATCTTTGAAAGAAACGATACATAGTGGAATGATAGGGGATGTAGACTATATGGAAACGGCATTCCTGACCCAGGGATATGTGGAAGATATCCGGCTTCATAAAGAGATGGGGGGCGGAGCCGTATATGATCTGGGATGCTACTGCACAACAATGATCCTGTCTCTGGCTGAAGCGAAGCCAGATCTGGT
>CADBTO010000049.1 GCA_902797565.1 uncultured Lachnospiraceae bacterium | reverse complement strand
CGGATATAGTTCTGATACCGTTCGGTATAATCTGCAAGTTTGAACATCGTCAGATAATACACGCCCAGCACCATATCCTGGGAAGGCACTGCCACCACACCACCGTCCGAAGGCTTGAGCAGGTTGTTCGGAGAAAGCAGCATGAAGCGGCACTCCGCCTGCGCTTCCGCCGTCAGCGGCAAATGCGCCGCCATCTGGTCAGCATCGAAGTCCGCGTTGAATGCGGTTCAGACCAGCGGGTGCAGCTTGATGGCTTTCCCTTCGACAAGCACCGGCTCGAACGCCTGAATCCCCAGCCTGTGCAGAGTTGGTGCACGGTTCAACATTACGGGGTGTTCTTTAATGACATCCTCCAGGATATCCCAGACCTCGTTCTGCAGCTTTTCCACCATCTTCTTGGCGTTCTTGATATTATGCGCCGCACCGCTCTCCACCAGCTCTTTCATCACGAACGGCTTGAACAGCTCGATCGCCATCTCCTTCGGAAGCCCGCACTGGTAAATCTTCAGTTCCGGCCCGACAACGATAACGGATCGCCCGGAATAGTCCACACGTTTTCCAAGCAGGTTCTGACGGAACCGCCCGGATTTTCCCTTCAGCATATCGGAAAGGGACTTGAGTGCCCGGTTCCCCGGCCCGGTCACTGCCCTGCCCCGCCGTCCGTTATCAATCAGCGCATCCACTGCTTCCTGCAGCATCCGCTTCTCGTTCCGGACGATGATGTCCGGCGCCCCAAGTTCCAGCAGCCGACGCAGCCGGTTGTTCCGGTTGATGATCCTCCGGTACAGGTCGTTCAGGTCGGACGTCGCAAAACGGCCGCCGTCCAGCTGTACCATCGGGCGCAGATCCGGCGGGATGACCGGAATCACGTCCATAATCATCCACTCCGGCCGGTTCCCGGACTCACGGAATGCCTCCACAACTTCCAGCCGCTTCATAATCCGCGCACGCTTCTGCCCGGAAGCAGATTCCAGGTCTGCGGAAAGCTCCTGGTAATCGTGTTCCAGGTCGATCGCCGCCAGAAGTTCCTGAATCGACTCCGCTCCCATTCCGACACGGAACGAATCATAGCCATAATCCCGGACTGCATCCTGGTATTCGGCCTCCGTCAGAACCTGTTTCTGCATAAACGGCGTACTCCCGGGATCCAGGACAATATAAGACGCAAAGTAAAGTACGCGTTCCAGAATCCGCGGAGACATATCCAGGATCAGCCCCATCCGGGACGGGATTCCCTTGAAATACCAGATGTGGGACACCGGTGCCGCCAGCTCGATATGCCCCATCCTCTCCCGCCGGACAGCAGCTTTTGTGACTTCTACGCCGCAGCGGTCGCAGACCACGCCCTTATAACGGATTTTCTTGTACTTCCCGCAGTGGCACTCCCAGTCCTTCGTCGGCCCGAAAATCTTTTCACAGAAGAGCCCATCCTTTTCCGGCTTCAGCGTCCGGTAGTTGATGGTCTCCGGCTTCTTCACTTCCCCCTTGGACCACTCCCGGATCTTCTCCGGAGATGCAAGCCCGATCTGTATCGCGTCAAACGCGATCGGTTGATTTGTAGCTTCCCTGACATCCGCCATTTTGTTCTCCTTACTCACAAACCGAACGTAGTCCGCATTGACACGACATTATATCCGTGGAACTCCAATTCGGATTCAAATCGCGCAATTTGCTGATCCAATACCGGATTATCAAACTGATGATCCATCTCATATTTCTTGGCTTGAAGCAGGCTCTCATAGCCCCTCAGCAAGTAACTCACTAATTAGTGCACGCTTGACACTCCGCCTACCTCCTTCCATCAAAATCCGTCTTCACCGAATCCATCATAGTCATCCGCGTCCCGCACGCTCATGCCCGCCGCGCCGAAATCATCCTCGATGCTGAAGGACACGCCTGCCAGCTCTGCCGCCAGATCCGAAGCATCATCCCCTTCATCATCAAAATCACTTTCCACATCCACCAGGCTGCCGGTATCCTCATCAAATTCCTTGCGCACGAACCCGCTCTTTTCGAAGGTTTCGTTGTTCTCAAACGCAAAGTTCCGGTCGTCCGCCATAATGGAATTGATATCCGTATTTCCGTATTCGCTGCTTTCGATCAGCTGGACTTCCTCGCCTTCGTCGTCCAGCACCTTGACATCCAGGCCCAGGGACTGCAGCTCTTTCAGGAGCACCTTGAAGGACTCCGGAATACCCGGTTCCGGGATATTCTCGCCCTTGATGATCGCCTCGTAGGTCTTGACACGGCCCACCACGTCGTCGGACTTCATTGTCAGGATCTCCTGCAGCGTATATGCCGCACCGTATGCCTCCAGTGCCCAGACTTCCATTTCCCCGAAACGCTGCCCGCCAAACTGGGCCTTGCCGCCCAGAGGCTGCTGTGTCACAAGGGAATAAGGACCGGTCGAACGGGCATGGATCTTATCATCCACCAGATGGTGGAGTTTCAGATAATGCATGTGCCCGATCGTAACCCTGCCCGCAAAAGGCTCCCCGGTACGCCCGTCGCGCAGCTGCACCTTCCCATCCCGGCTGATATGTACGCCCTTCCAGACTTCCCGGTAATCCCGATGGTCTGACAGGTATTCAAACACTTCCGGCCGCAGGAGTTCCTTGTATTTTGCCTCAAAGTCCTCCCACTCGAAGTTTACATAATCATTCGCAAGTTCCAGCGTATCCTGGATATCGATCTCGTTTGCGCCGTCAAAGACCGGCGTTTCAATATTGAAGCCCAGTGCCCGCGCCGCCAGAGAAAGATGGATTTCCAGGACCTGCCCGATATTCATACGCGAAGGCACGCCGAGCGGGTTCAGCACGATGTCCAGCGGACGTCCGTTCGGAAGGAACGGCATATCTTCCACGGGAAGCACGCGCGAGACCACACCCTTGTTCCCATGACGGCCAGCCATTTTGTCGCCGACCGAGATTTTCCGCTTCTGGGCTATATAAATGCGCACGGATTTATTCACGCCGGGCGGCAGTTCATCACCGGCATCCCGCGTGAATACCTTGGCATCCACCACGATTCCGTATTCCCCGTGGGGCACCTTGAGCGAGGTATCGCGGACTTCCCGCGCTTTCTCACCAAAGATCGCCCGGAGCAGCCGCTCTTCTGCCGTCAGCTCTGTTTCACCCTTCGGTGTCACCTTCCCGACCAGGATATCCCCGGCGCGGACTTCCGCACCCACGCGGATAATTCCTGTCTCATTCAGGTCTTTGAGTGCCTCGTCACCGACGCCCGGCACATCACGGGTGATTTCCTCCGGCCCCAGTTTCGTATCACGGGCCTCCACCTCGTATTCCTCGATATGCACCGAGGTATATACATCCCATTCCACCAGCCGCTCAGAAAGCAGCACGGCGTCCTCGTAATTGTATCCTTCCCAGGTCATAAAGCCGATCAGCGGGTTCTTCCCCAGTGCCAACTCTCCCATGGACGTGGACGGTCCGTCCGCGATCACCTCGCCTGCCGTCACCTGGTCGCCTTTGAAAACGATGGGTTTCTGGTTGTAGCAGTTGGACTGGTTGCTTCGCATGAACTTCTGAAGATAATACTCATCGCGTGTCCCGTCCGGCCT
>CADBTO010000048.1 GCA_902797565.1 uncultured Lachnospiraceae bacterium | reverse complement strand
TTTAAGAACTCCTTTGTGCGCTTATCACGCTTCGAACTCCTTACACTCCAGTGCTTTGATTCCGCAGCTGCCCGCAGGCGCTGTCAATATCGGCTCCCAGTTCCCGCCGGATCGTCGCCGGGATCCCCTGTTTCTGGAGCCTCTGCAAAAAACGCTCCGCGCACGCGCGGCTGGGCGGTGCAAGCGCGTTTTCCCGTACCGGATTGAGCGGGATGAGGTTTACATGCACCAGCTTTGCTTCCCCGGCGCTTTTCAAAAGCGCCGCCAGCTGGTCCGCGTCTTCCCCGCCGTCATTCTCCCCGGCGATCATGGCATATTCTACGGTCGCACGCCGCCCGGTCTGCTCCGCATAAAAAAACAATGCGTCCACCACTTCCCGGATCCCATACTGCCGGGCAACCGGCATCAGCCGCTCCCTCTTTTCCTGGGAAGGAGCGTGGAGGGAAAGCGCCAGCGTAATCGGCAGCCCCTCCCCGGCAAGCTCCCGCATAGCCGGGACAATCCCGCAGGTGCTGACCGTCACGGACCGCACACTGAGGTTCTGCCCCCGTTCATCCGAAAGCAAACGGATGAAACGCAGCAGCTGCTCCATATTCAGCAGCGGCTCTCCCATGCCCATGACCACCACATGGGAGATCCGCTCCCCAATATCCCGTGAAACCGCATAGACCTGCTCCAGCATTTCGCCTGCTGTCAGGTTCCGGATACAGCCATGCAGCGTTGACGCGCAGAACCGGCAGCCCATCGCGCAGCCCACCTGCGACGACACACAAACACTGCAGCCATACTTGTACCGCATACACACGGTTTCCACAAAATTCCCGTCCGGCAGCTCCAGCAGGTACTTCCGCGTGCCATCCTGACTGGATATCTGCCGCTTCCTGCATTGCAGCGTCGTCAGCCTGGCCCGCGCCGCAAGCTGCTGCCTCAGTTTTTTTGAAAGATTCGACATTTCGGACAAATCTGCCGCCTGCTTCTCATGCAGCCAGGCAAACAGCTGCCTGGCACGGAATGGCTGCTCGCCCATCCCGTCCAGAAATGCCGAAAGTTCTTCAAAGCTTGCGCTTCGTAAATCCATAAATCCCATTCTCCCGGATGCGTGGCCGGAGTTTACTGCCGTACCAGTACTGCCGCATAAAAACCGTCCTGATACCGCCCTGGCAGGAAAAGCCGCTCCTGCTCCATCGAAAATTCCGGATGTTCTCCCGTAAACCCCAAAACATTAGCCTCATTCTCTTCGCGTGTCAATGTGCAGGTTGAATAAATCAGCATCCCGCCCGGACGGACATAACCAGACGAAACTGCCAGCATCCTGCGCTGCATCTCTGCCAATGCCGCAATCCGCCCGTCGTCCACGCGATAACGGATCTCCGGTTTCTTCGAAAGCACGCCCAGCCCGCTGCAGGGCAGGTCACAAAAGACCACGTCCATCTTCTCCCGCAGCGTATCGTCAAATGCCTCTGCATCCCACTTCTGTAATACAATATTGGACACACCCAGCCGTTCGATATTTTCCTGGATCTTTTCCAGTTTCCCCATAGAAATGTCCCGCGCAAGGATCTTTGCCTGCGGTGCAAGCATTGCTGCAGACAGGGATTTCCCGCCCGGTGCCGCACAGACATCCAGAATCCTTCCGCCATCCAGAAGATCCGAAAGATGCGCCAGCTGCGCAGGCATCATCGATGCCTGGTCCTGCGCGTAGAACCATCCGTCCCTCCACTCCGGGATAGAAAAGGGGCCCTGCTGCCCCGTCCCCTGCCAGATGTACAGCGCATAGGGCAGTTCCCCGGACACTTCCACATCAAATCCGTGCTGCCGGAGCCGCTCTTCCAGCTGCTCCCTGCTGCATTTTGCTGGGTTCACGCGAATGCACAGCGGCCGTTTCAGGAAGAACGACGCCAGGATCTCCTCTGCCCGGTCTGCGCCATAATCTGCAATAAACCGCCTGCAAAGCGGCTCCGGAACAGAATACCGGACAGCGTACTGCGCGGCTTGCCCCGCCGCCTTCGCGGGCCCCCGCTTCGCGGATCGCACCGACGCTTTTGCGTCGCCCCTTCGTCCTGTGACAGGCATACACTCCGGCAGCATATCCGGACCAGCCTGTCCCTCCTCTTTCTTCCGTGCCAGGCTGCGCAGCACCCCGTTCACAAATCCGGACAGATTCGAAAATCCACGTTTCTTTGCCAGCTGCACGGCCTCATTACAGGCAGCAGACGCCGGCACTGCATCCATATAGAGGATCTGGTACGCGCCCTGCCGCAGGATGCAGCGCAGAAGCGGGCGGATCCTGCCCTTCCTGCGTCCGGGATCCAGGCAGCTTTCGATCCAGGCATCGAGCGTCAGCTTCCGCTCAACCGTTCCCCTGGTCAGGCGTTCCAGGAAATGGCGTTCCTTCGCATCCAGATATGCGTATTTTTCCTGAAATCCGGATAAACATTTGGAAAGATATGCCTCGCCTTCCAGCACGTCGTAAATAAAATCCAATGAAATACGACGCAGGTTCTGTTCTTTAATCATCGTTTTTGCCACCAAACAGGATCATCAGACGCAGCAGCTGCAAGATCGCAGCCGCCGCCGAAGCAACATAGGTGAGTGCCGCCGCCCGCAGCACCTTCCGCGCCCCAGACAGCTCTTCCTGCGGCACCATTCCGGAATCCCGCAGGATCGCCAGTGCACGGCGCGACGCATTCAGCTCCACCGGCAGCGTCACCAGCTGGAACACCACCGCCAGCGAAAATGCCCAGATCCCCAGCTGGATCAAAAACGTCCCCGTGCCGCTCCCGATAAAGGCACCGATAATGATCAGCGGCCATGCCGCCCCGCTTCCGATATTTGCCACAGGCACAATCGCATGCCGCAGCCGCAGCGGGACATAGGCCCGCTGGTCCTGGATCGCATGCCCGCACTCATGCGCAGCCACCGCGATCGCCGCAATACTGTCAGACCCGTACACCGGATCTGACAGGCTCACCGTCTTCGTCCGCGAATCATAGTGGTCCGTCAGATTCCCGCCTATGCGCCGGATCGCAAGCCCCTGGATGCCCGCAATCGCACGAATCCGTTCCGCTGCAAGCTCTCCGGTCAGCCCGGAACGGGAGCGGACTTTTGCATAACGCGCAAAGGTCAGCTTCACATACCCGGACGCTGCCAGACAGATAACGGCACCAATGACCACCAGGATATAGGTCGGGTCAAAGCCATATCCATAACTGTAATATCCCATCAGCCTTCACCTCCCAGGATGGTGCCTTCCCGGATGCTCCGCCCGCGCAGAAACTCCGCAGTCCGCATCCGCTTCTTGCCTTCCAGCTGCAGTTCCTCCAGCACCAGATAGTCCTGCCCGGTCTTGACCACAATCTCATCATCGGAAGCCATGATCACGCCGCCCACCGGATACTGGTTCGGACTCGCCGGAATAATCTTCGCAGAAAAAATCTTCAGCATCCGTCCTTCCAGATAGGTGAACGCGCCCGGCCAGGGGGACAGCCCCCGGATATAACGTTCCAGCGTCTGCGCCGGCAGGGAAAAATCCAGGCTGCCGAGTGATTTTTCAATCAGCCCCACCTTCGTTGCCTGGGACTCATCCTGCGGAACCGGTGTCACTTCGCCCTTCTCCAGCTTGTCCATCGTTTCGACGCAAAGCCTGGCACCGACCCGTGACAGCTTTTCAAACAAAGAGCCGCCCGTCTCATCCGGTGCGATGGGCACTTCCTCCTGTGCCAGAATATCCCCGTCATCGAGCCCCTCCGCCATCTGCATGATCGTGACTCCGGTCACATCGTCCCCGTTCAGGATGGACCACTGGATCGGTGCCGCGCCGCGGTACTTCGGAAGCAGCGACGCATGGACGTTGATACAGCCCAGACGCGGCATCTCCAGAACCTCCCTGGGCAGGATCTGTCCAAACGCTGCCACCACGGCAAGATCCGCCGGATATGCCCGCAGCTGATCCACATATTCGGGCTTCCGGATCCGGTCCGGCTGCAGCACCGGGATATCCTTCCCAAGCGCCCATTGTTTGACATCGGACATCTGCACCGCACCGCCCCTGCCGCGCGGACGGTCCGGCTGCGTGACGCAGAGAATGACCTCATGTCCCGCCTCGTGGACTGCCTCCACCACAGGCACAGCAAAATCGGGGGTTCCCATAAAAATAACGCGCATCTTTTCGAACTCCTTATCTGGCTTCCAAAGTTTCCGGGTTACCGCAAAATCCGCCTACGTTTCCGCTTTTTCCGTCTCGCCTCTTCTTCCTCACGCGCCGCCACTTCCTCGGCGTCCTCCAGCGGGCCCTCGCAGCGCTCCGTGTACATCTTGCCGGTCAGGTGGTCCACCTCATGGAGCAGCGCCCGTGCCAGCAGCTCTTCCCCTTCGATCGTGTACGGCTGCAGGTTGCGGTCCAGCGCTTCGATGACCACGCGGTTTGGCCGTTTCACCGTGCCCACCTTCCCCGGCAGCGAAAGGCAGCCCTCATAGCCCTCCTGCTCCCCGCTGGTCTCTATGACTTTGGGATTGATAACAATATAGGGGTTCCGGATCCCCTTCTCACGTTCTTCCTCTTCCTCCACATCCACTACAAGGATCTGCCGCAGCACGCCTACCTGGGGTGCCGCCAGCCCCACACCGTTCTCCTGATACATCGTATCCAGCATATCGTCGATCAACGTTTCCAGCCTCGGCGTCATCTTCTCCACAGGACGGCAGGCTTTCTCCAAAATCGGGTCGCCCACGACCCGCACCTCTCTAATTGCCATGATTTACTCCTTCAATCTACTTCCTACTTCCCTTGCATATCCCTTTACGAACCATCACTCCAGG
Organism: uncultured Lachnospiraceae bacterium; assembly: GCA_902797565.1. Classification (GTDB taxonomy): domain Bacteria; phylum Bacillota; class Clostridia; order Lachnospirales; family Lachnospiraceae; genus Weimeria. The sequence continues at coordinate 1,971 of CADBTO010000048.1, read as the reverse complement.
TCAAACCAGATGTCCGCATTTCCCGGCGCCTTTTCGCTCAAAAAGGCTGCCTCAACCCGTTCCCGCGCCCTTGCAAGGGCCTGCGTGCTGGAGTGTTTTAGGATAATCAATCTGTAATACACATCCTTCAACTTGGAAATCCTCGGCTCCATCACCGGGGACACCTGCACGCCCTGCTGGCATAGAAGGGCATCAGACCTGGCGCTCTGGCATAGAAAGCCCGCCATTGCCCTGGCTGCTCCTTCCGTTTTCGACGACACCTCCACAGACAGCATATGCCCTGCCGGAGGATAGGAAAACAATTTTCGGAACTGAATCTCTTTCTCAAAAAAACTATAATAATCCGACTTTGCCGCCGCGTCAATAGCAAAATTGTCCGGACTGTATGTTTGTATGACCGCTTCACCCCGTACCTGCCCCCGCCCGGCCCTTCCCGCTGCCTGAACAATCAGCTGGAACGTCTGCTCCGCGCTGCGGAACGCCCCCGTATGCAGGGACATATCCGCCGCCAGGATGCCCACCAGAGAGACATCCGGGAAATCATGCCCCTTCACGATCATCTGCGTACCCACCAGGATATCCGCGTCGTGGTTTGCAAACTGCTCCAGGATTTTCTGGTGCCCGTCTTTCCCGGCTGTCGTATCCGCATCCATCCGGAGCACCCGCGCTGTAGGAAAGAGCTGGTGTACGATCTCTTCCACCTTCTCGGTCCCGGCATTCATCGAACCAATATAACGGGAACCGCAATCCGGGCAGACCCGCGGCTTCTCCTCCCGATACCCGCAATAATGGCAGTGCAGCCGCCCATCCCGATGCAGCGACAGAGAAACCTCGCAGTGCGGGCATTTCAGCACCTTGCCGCAGGCACGGCAGGATACGAAGCCAAAACTTCCCCGTCGGTTCAAAAACAGCATCGACTGCCTTCCTTCTATAAGACAGCGGTGCATCTTTTCCGCCAGAAGGCGGCTGATCATCGTCTTGTTCCCTGCCCGGAGTTCCTCCCGCAGATCCACCACAAAGGTTTCCGGCAGCTGGCTGTCCGCTTTTGCACGGGACGGCAGGGAAAACAGCGTATACTCGCCCGTTTTCGCCTTCTCAAAACTCTCCACAGAAGGCGTGGCAGAGCCGAGGAAGACGGATGCATGGCAGAGCCTGGCACGCTCAATGGCCGCCTCCCTGGCATGGTAGCGGGGCACCTGGCTACTTTTGTATGCGCTTTCATGCTCCTCATCAATAATAATCAAGCCAAGATTTGAAAATGGTGTGAAGAGCGCGGATCTTGGCCCGATCATCACGGACAGCTCGCCAGACCTCGCCCGGTCGAACTGGTCGCCGCGGATTCCCTGCCCCAGCCGGGAGTGGATGATCGAAACCTGCTCCCCGAAGCGCAGGTAGAAACGCATAACCGTCTGGTAAGTCAGCGAAATCTCCGGAATCAGCACGATTGCCTGAAACCCCCGTGCAATCACGCCGGCAATCAGTTCCATATAGACCTCGGTCTTCCCGGAGCCCGTGACCCCATGTAATAAATAGGTATGACGCTCTCCCCGGTCGAACGCTTCCAGGAACCGGTCACAGATCGCGCGCTGCGCCTCGCTCAACTCCGGAAGGCTCCAGTGGTTCTCCCCCGCCCGGACGCTTCCCAGGGGGCTGCGGAAATCCCGCAGGGTCTCAATTTCCAATATTCCGGATTTTTCATAATCCCGGATTGCCGCCGGCGGAATCGAAAGCCTTCCCGTCAGTTCTTCCCATGGGATATCCGGATGTTCCAATAATGCGGAAAGCAGACGTTCCTTTGCACGGCTGTGCCGCTTTCGCGCAAGCAGCGCAGACTGTTCCAGGATCAAATCGTCTTTGGATTTTTTACTGTGCACCACCTTCCGCGTCTTTTCTTTTGTCTTTTTCACCGCGGGAAGAACCGTCCGCAGTGCCTGTGCCATTGTCCCACCATACCGGGACCGTAGAAACCCA
>CADBTO010000047.1 GCA_902797565.1 uncultured Lachnospiraceae bacterium | reverse complement strand
TGCGCAGGCAAAACGTGATCAGGCATGGGATGAAGAGGAAGAGACGCTCACTTACGCACCCTACCGGAAGGAGCATTTCATCAATGAGCCGCAGGGGACCTTCAAGGGAGCGTTTGATGAGGCAAAGTCCCTCAATAAAGCGCCGAATATATTTGACGCGACCGCGGTGTTTCATGTAAATAAAGGATGATGCCAATGCAATTAGTACAAGAACAATTCGCGGATTATGACGCGTATATGCGCAATATCTTTGACTGTGTGAATACTGCGCTCGATGAATATCTGGAGCGGATGAAGACCGTTTTTGCCAGCGGGCAGGGCGGATATAAGAATGTTCTTTATCCAGACCTGGAAGTGGCAAGCGATGTCACAAAAGACAAGCTGGTTTCTTTCGCGCAGAACTATTCCGGCGGGACGGAAGATGCAGTGGAAGAGGACGTGGAAGAAGACGCATGGGATACCGGAGGAGAAGAAGAGGAAGGGTTCGATGATGAACTGGCAGCGCTTCTTGGCAGTTTTTCCGGTGGTGATGCAGATGATGACTTCGGGCTGGATGAACCATCGGACGGTGGGGCTGCAGCACCTGCGGTTTCTTCGCATCTGCAGCAGGAACGCGGAAGGTCTGTAGAGGAGCGGATCAAGGCAATCGAGGAGCGTGCGCAGGCAAGTGTGGAAGCGGGGGTGCACCTGCCGTTCCATGAACTGTGCGCCAAAAGAGAATTTGAACCATTTACAGTCTTTTGTTTTGCCTGCGGCATCCTGTCTTCCACGCAGACGGACTATGCCGGGGTATTCCAGATCATCAATGAGAACGGGGGTCTATCCTCACCGACGATCGAATCGGCGGCGAGGCTTTATTTCGGTTCAAGGTTCTCTATCACATCCGCATATGGGGATATGTCCACCTGCCTGGAGCAGCTGCTGCCGATCATGGATCTGCAGGTGATCGGCTCCATGCCGTTTTCAACGGTGGTTTCTCCGGACAAGCGGCTGATTGACTACCTGTTCGGCCGTCACCCGATGCGCCTGGATGAAAACTATATCCGGTTCATGCGGATGCTGACAAAGGAAGGGGAACCGCTGGACGAGATCCTCTGCAATGACAACGTGCTTGAAGCCATGCGTGTTGCCTATGACGAAGGCAGCCGGCTGTTTTCATACTGCGGCGACGATGGATCCGGCAGGAAGTTCTTTGTGCGTACCTTCTGCCAGGAGCGGGGGCTGCGTGCGATTTCGGTCAACTGCAAGAAGCTGTTCGTCTATGATTATTCCTTCGTGGAAAAGGCGATCTGGGCGGTGACGCGGGAGTGCATCCTGACGGATGGCTGCTGTGTACTGGAAGAGCTGCAGTACCGGGAGGAGGAGAAAGAGAAATTCTTTGGCTATATGGATCTCTTCTTCGCAAAGCTTTCGGAAATGGGCTTTACGGTGTTTGCAAACTCCAAAGAGAGCATCAATTTCAAAGAGATCACGAAGGAGCAGATCACGCTCCTGGATCTGCCGGCACCGGATATTGACGGGCGCGTGGCCTGCTGGAACTACTATTCCAAAGGCTATGTCTATGATGATGACGTGGATCTCTTCGAGATGTCCACGAAATTCCTGTTCACGCCGGGGAAGATCCGGGACGCGGTGCGGTATGCAAGGTCCCTTTCGGTCATGGACCGCGCGGAGAAGATCAGCCGTGCCATCCTGTTCAAAAGCTGCAATGCCCAGATGTCTTCCGAACTTTCCCAGAAAGCGACGCGTGTCGAGGCGAAGTTCGGCTTTGAAGATATCGTCATGAACGCGGACCAGCGTGAGGCGATCGGGCATGCGATCGAGCAGATGAACAACAAGAAACAGGTCTATGAAGACTGGAACTACATGCGGAAATACCCGTATGGCCGGGGACTTACAGTACTGCTGTTCGGTGCACCTGGTACTGGTAAATCCATGATGGCGCAGGTGCTCGCGCACGAGCTGCATCTGGAGCTGTACCGTGTGGATATCTCCAAGGTCGTGGACAAATACGTCGGTGAAACAGAAAAATCCCTGTCCATGATCTTCCGGGAGGCAAAGAAGTGTAATGTCGTCCTGTTCTTCGACGAGTGCGATACGATCTTCGCGAAGCGTTCTGATGACGGCGGCAGCAACCAGGCGTCTGCAAACAACAAGACCGCGCTCCTGCTCCAGGAGATGGAGGCATACGACGGGGTCTGCGTGCTGGCGACGAACTACAAGCACAACATTGACCCGGCGTTCTTCCGCCGGATGAAATACATCGTGGAATTCCAGTTCCCGAACGCGGACACGCGCGAGATGCTTTGGAAAACAACGGTGCCCAAGACCACGCCGCTCGACGAGGATGTGGACTTCCGCTTTATTGCAGAAAAGTACGAGTTTGCAGGTGGTAATATCAAGAACTGTGTCCTGAACGCGGCCTTCCTGGCAGCGGAGTATGAGACCGCGAACGGGAAGGTGTGCATGCGCCACTACCTGATGGCGATCAAGTACGAGTTCGTGAAGGTCGGGAAGGTCTTTACGAAGGCGGATTTCGAGCCTTATGCGGAAGAAGTGGGGCTGGCGTAAAAGATGCAGTACAGGTATCAGGATTATTTTCGCGAAGAACAAGCGGGGATTCCTTATGCGGACAGCGGGGAGGCATTGGAGGAGCGCCTGACGTTTTGCGAGGCGCTCCTGGAATCCTATCTGGAGCATTTTCTGCTGGATGAAGAGCTTTCCTTCCACCGCGGCATTGTTATGACGGAAGCCGCGGCCAGCCTGTATTATGACACGCCGCCCAAAGCCAGAATGCGGGGGCGGTTGGACCGGCTCTGTCTGGCAGAGCTGGAAAAAATGCGGGAGCATATTCGGGGCAGGGAAGCGGTGTCGGCTGAGGCCCGCGTTTTCCTGCCCTTTTTGGTTTTGCGCAGGCAGATGGGGCTTTCCGGATTCGAAGAATTTGTGCTGATGCTGGTTGCAGCGCATGAGGCAAGGCAGAGTTTCGCGCGGCTTCTTCCGCTGGTCAATCAGAATGAGCTGCCGGGCGTGTTCACGCTGGGCGGCGCGATGGCGCTTTGGGAGGCAATGGGGGAGCGGCTGGAAGATTCCGGGATCGGGGGATACCTGACAGGCTATCAGGACAGCATGCTGCCCTTGCTTTTGCACAGCGATGGGGCAAAGAGCGCTTCTTCCGGCGTACAGCTGTATCGGAAGGAGCTGGTTTTGGAGCCGGTGATCCGGGATTTCCTGCTGGGCGACGGGCCGGGGAAAATCCCGGCGCATTCGGCGCATTCCGTAAGTGCCGCGTCCGGATCAGGCGGGAGTGAAGACGCCCGGGCCGGTGCGCCGGTCTTTTTTGAAGAAGCAGTGGAAGGGCTGCTGCGCCTCTTTGAGCATGCGCCGCTGGAACCGGTGCAGATTTATCTGGATGTCCGAGAGGAAGCGGAGGCGGAGCATCTGCTCGAAGCTTTTGCGGCGCGGATCGGCAGAAACCTTCTGTTTGCGGCGGAGCCGCTGCTCGAGGGACAGTCTGCTGCGCAGCGGGAAGCGGGGGAACAGGCACTTCGGGACGCACTGCTTGCGGCACGGATCCGGGATGGCATCCTTGCGGTGCGCCTGTACAGCGGATCCGGCATCGCAGATGGAAAGTGGCGGCGTCCGGAGGAGGCGGAGGGCGTGCGGCTGCGCCTGCAGGCGCTGTTGGATGAAGTGCGCCGTTATCTTCCGGAAGGCATGGTCTATTTTTATGGAAGCGGGGGATCGGGCAGGCAGCTGCATGGCCTTCCGGTCGCGGATTCGTTTTTCCGGTTCCAGGTTGCTCCGCCGAATGCCAGGACCCGTGAGGCGATGTGGAACTATTTTGCGGCGCAGTGCGGACTGGCTGATGCAAGGGACGTGGACTTTTCAGACCTTGCGGACTGCTATACCCTTTCGATCGGTGGGATCCGTTCTGTCTGCCGGGAAGCGGCAAAGAAATGCCAGGCGCTGGGAGCAGCGCAGCTGACAAAAGAGATCCTGCTTCCGCTTTTGTATGCGCAGGGGGAGGCGCAGTTTGCGAACCTTGCCACTTATGTGCCTGCAGCATACAGCTGGGCGGATATTGAGATTGCGGAAAAGGAACGGAAGGTCATCCAGAGTGCCTGCCGCCGTTACCGCTATCGGAACCGTCTGGACGAACGCTACCATGTGGCGGCAAAGAATGCCTATGGAAACGGGGTTTCAATCCTGCTCTATGGGCCTCCGGGGACAGGGAAGACCATGGCAGCGCGGGTGATCTCGAATGAATTGTCCCTGCCGCTCTACAAAGTGGATGTCTCCCAGATTTTTTCCAAATATATCGGGGAGACGCAGAAGAATCTGGCAACGATCTTTGACGAGGCGCAGAAGTCGAACTGCATCCTGTTTTTTGATGAGGCGGACGCCTTGTTTACGAAGCGGACTGAGGTTACGGATTCCAAGGATAAATATGCGAATGCGGAAACTTCGTTCCTCTTGCAGAAGATCGAGGAATTCAGCGGGCTGACGATCCTTGCCACAAACCTGTACCACCAGTTTGACCCGGCATTTGTGCGGCGCATCACGTTTGTTGCCAGGTTCGATGCGCCGGATGCTGCCGTGCGCGGACGCCTGTGGCGCAATGTGCTTCCGGAGAGTGTCCCGATCAGTTCCGATGTGGACTTCGATTTCCTGGCGCAGCAGTTTGAGCTGAGCGGCGGGAATATCAAGTCGATCATGCTTTCCGCGGCCTATATGGGGCTTTCAAAGGGGGACGCGGTGACACCTGCGGATATTACCCGCGCAATCCGGTACGAGTTTGTCAAGCTGGGCCGGATCATTGATCCCGGTGCATTCGGGAAGTATGTTGTGTATTTATATGAATAAGGCTCCGGCTGCATAGCCGGAGGGGCTTTGCAAAAAGGGGGTGGCGCGATGCATACCAATGAGCTATTACAGCTGGACGACTTCGAAGCCATAGATGAGGCAAAACGCCAGGGCGTTGATGCGGACAGCGCGAAAGAGGCAGCGGATGTCGCGCAGGCACACCCGCCGGAGACGTCTCGTTCGTATTTCCAGAAACGCCCGGAAGGGATCTATACCCTGCCGGATGGCGCGGATCTGCCGTCTGTGCTGGAAAGCTTTGTCCGCCGTTATCCGATGCGCGGGCAGGAAGCAGGCACCAGGTTCCCGTTTTCGACCACGTTCGGTACGTCCTACGGGATGTCCTTTGGAATTGGTGCGGAAGGCAGTTCGTCTGTTTCTACCGGACATGGGATCGCATCTACGCTTGTGACACGGGTACGGCAGCTGCTGCGGCGCTTGAATGAGGAAACGGTACCCGGAGCAGAGTCTTCTGAGTTCGCGCGGAAAGAATGTGCGGACGCGGTCAGCAGCATTGCGGAGGAACTGGACGAAATCGCGGAGGAATGCATGTCGCAGGGCAGCGGGCAGAAAGCCCTGTTCCGCGGTGCGATGCAAAAAGAGATGAAGCGCCTGGATCTTCTGACGCTGGGGAAGTTTTGCCAGCAGAAGCGGGGAGAGGTGGTCACGCAGCTTCAGGACTATATTTCCAGAGGCGCTTCGACAGGGAAAGCACTGTCTTTTGCAGACGCAATCCGGCTAGGGGAGAGCGGCGTGCTTCCACGGACAGGGAAGGAAGAAGGGCCGGGTGAGGAAGGGAGCGAGACAGAAGTATCGTTTTCCCAGGAAGAGGTCGGGGTGATGTCTGAGTCCCTGGCTTTTATGGACAACAACCTTTCCTATAATACAAGCCTGACGGCAGCCGGAGCAAAGACATCTTCCAGGCAGGATATCGGCAGCTATGTGGACTACGATGCGGCGAGCCGGGGCGGGAAGCGCGATCTTCGATACAGCGAGAATGCGCAGAGGCAGAAGAATGAACTGCGGCTTTTGATGCTGTTTTGTGGTTCGAATGCAGATATCTATCTGAGGGACACAAACCTGCGCTATCAGATGGGGAAAAGGAATCGGGTCGAAAGTATCCTTATGGTGGATACGCCGGTTACGGGCAATTTGAATGACAAGTTTGAGAAGCAGGCGTTCCTGGATTTTGCAAAATATTTCCGGGGGAATATGTCCATGGCATCCCTGATCGGGTCTGCGAACCGGATGCTGCAGACACTGCGCAGTATGCCGGGGATGAATCTCGATATCGATGCGCTCGAAAAACGGGTTGAGGCGTTTTTGATCGCGCTGCGCCTGTTTATGCAGACCGGGGATATCGGGGCAGTTGGTGAAGAGCGGTTTTATGATTGACGGGCCGCTAACCGCATAAAGGAGAGGCATTTTGGGACAGAAAATCGCGGCGGTGGAGTTTTGCTCTGCAGTATTCATCGGGATTTGCGTGGTGGGGGGGATTGCGATGCAAAAACGCCTGCCACGGGAGAAAGGCATACAGGCCAGATCCCTTGCCCTGTATCCATGGATGCTTTGCCTGGATCTTGCCATGCTGTTTTCGGATGCGGCGTGGCATCTTTATACGGACAGCAGGCCGGCAGATCTGGTTTCAACAGCGCTCCTTAGTATTTCGGTGGGCTGCTTTGACCTGATGCTGGTTTTGTATGCGCGGCTTTTGTATGCGCTCCTTCCGGCCCGCTGTAAAAACAGGGCATCCCAGAGCTGGTATCATGTCAGCGCG